>NZ_JAPSMC010000029.1 GCF_026847645.1 Anoxybacillus sp. J5B_2022 | reverse complement strand
GCATTTCGTCAAATCCAGCATATGGTCTTTTTGTAATTTTATTAAATAAACGGTATAAAAGAAGCGACGGTCTCTAAAAATCATTGTACAAGATGAATATATTTTTGGTATATTTTTTACATGTACGATGGAGTGTAAAAAGTATGGAATGTTGATGTGATGATGGGAGGCATGGAGAAGATGCAACAAATGCGAAAATATACGTTTGACCCTCCGAAAGTGTTAGTGATCGGATTTGCACTTATTATTGTGTTAGGAGCGATGCTGTTAACGCTTCCGATCGCCACAAACGACGGACAAGGCCTTCCGTGGCTTGATGCGCTGTTTACGGCGACATCGGCAACGTGCGTTACTGGGCTTGTTGTCGTGGATACTGGCACGACGTTTACGTTGTTTGGTCAGCTTGTCATTTTGTTTTTAATTCAAATCGGCGGTTTAGGATTTATGACGTTTGCGACGTTTTTTGCCTTTCTTGTCGGTAAGCGCATTTCTTTAAAAGAGCGGCTGTTGCTTCAAGAGGCGTTAAACAATTTATCGATCGAAGGGATTGTTCGGCTCGTTAAACGGGTGTTAGTGTTTACCGTTGTCATTGAGGTAATTGGTGGGTTGTTGTTAACGATTCGTTTTTCGTTCGATATGCCGCTACTAAAGGCGTTTTATTTTGGCATGTTCCACGCGATTTCCAATTTTAATAACGCTGGTTTTGATTTAATGGGAGAGTTTCGCAGTTTGACGGGATATGTCGAAGACCCGATTGTCACGTTCGTTGTTTGTGCGCTCATTACACTAGGTGGTATCGGGTTTATTGTCATGAATGAAATATATGAATACCGGCAAGTGCGCCGGTTTTCGTTGCATACAAAAATTGTCTTTGTGACGAGCGGTTTGTTAGTCGTATTTAGTACGTTGTTTATTTTTTTATTGGAGTTTCACAATCCGAAAACATTGCAGCCCCTCTCTCCGTTCGGAAAAATTTTAGCGTCGCTCTTTCAGGCGGTGACACCAAGAACAGCTGGTTCCAATACGCTTAATATCCCGGATTTGACGCAGCCGACGCTCTTTTTAATTATCTTTTTGATGTTTGTCGGCGCTTCGCCGGGCTCAACGGGTGGCGGAATTAAAACGACGACATTTGCGACATTGCTCGGTGCCGTTTGGTCGCAAATTAAAGGAAAAGAAGACGTCATTTTCTTTAAAAAACGAATTGTATATGACACGATTTACAAATCGTTAACGGTGACGTTAAGCGGCTTGTTTATTGTGATGGTGGTGACGATGTTACTAACAATTACCGAGCGTGGACACGACTTTTTAATGATTTTATTTGAAGCGACATCGGCGTTTGGGACGGTCGGATTGTCGATGGGATTAACGCCGGAATTGTCGCCGTTTGGCAAAGTGCTTATTATTTTTACGATGTTTGCTGGAAGGGTTGGGCCGCTCACGATTGCTTACGCGGTGACGTTGCATCGAAAACCAGATCCATTCCGCTATCCGAAAGGGAAAATAATGATTGGCTGAGCATGAAGGAAAAAAGAAAAGCATGCGTAAGAAAAAATGAAAATCAAGCGTAAAAAGCGATCAAATGAGTCATTTCCTTCCTAATCCGTTTTTTTCGCTTCTTTACAACGGAAGTGGAAGAGAGTAACATATCAGCTATGGTTGATCATATATAGGATATATCGCTGAATCCGTTCAGGAGCGGGGGAACCGACGTTGTAACATTTGTTACTTGGGGTGAATCCAAAACAGGAGGGGCTACTCTCATGGCCCTAACCCGACAGCTAACCTCGTAAGCGTGATGGGAGGGATGTAGTATAGCCGTTAGGGACATCCTTAGCGGCTTTTTGTGTTTTTTTCTTTACAATGCGCAAAATAAAGCTAACTATAGGGAACGAAAAAGGAGAAGGAGAAATGGCTTCGATTAAACGATTGTTAATTGGATCGCCGATGGAAACAAAACGGCTGAAACACGAGAAATTACCAAAATGGAAAGCGTTGGCTGTGTTTTCATCAGACGCACTTTCATCTGTGGCGTATGCGACAGAAGAGATTTTGTTAGTGCTCATGCTGATAGGAACGGGTGTCTTTTTTTTCTCATTGCCGATTGCGTTGGCAATTTTAGCATTGTTGGTCGTTGTGACATTGTCTTACCGACAAATTATTTACGCCTTTCCGTCTGGCGGCGGCGCTTACGTCGTCGCGAGAGATCATTTAAGCACGACGACGAGTTTAGTCGCTGGTGCGGCATTGATGATTGATTACGTATTGACGGTGGCGGTGAGTATTAGCTCCGGTGTCGCGGCAGTAACTTCGGCGTTTCCGAGCTTGCTTCCGTGGAAAGTGCATATTGCTATCGCGCTCGTGTTGTTGTTAATGATTTTAAATTTACGCGGCATTACCGAATCGGCAACGGTGTTCGCCTATCCAACGTATTTGTTTATTATTTCGGTGCTAGTGTTAATTGCCGTTGGCGGCTGGCAATTATGGCATGAAGGATGGAACGGCTTCAATTATCGGGAGCATGCGTCTGCGGAACATTTCTTTTCATCAGGATACGGAGTCTTTATTTTATTAAGGGCGTTTGCTTCCGGATGTTCGGCGATGACGGGAGTAGAGGCGATTAGCAACGGTGTTCCTTCATTCAAGCCGGACAGCTCGAAAAACGCGGCGATTACGATGGGGTGGATGTCGTTTTTATTAGGCACAATGTTTTTAGGCATTACGATTTTAGCAGCTGGATTTGGCGTGACGCCGTTGGAGCATAAGACGGTTATTTCGCAAATCGGGCAGCACGTGTTTGGAAATAGCATCTTTTTCTATTTGTTTCAAATGGTGACGATGCTCATTTTAGTGTTGGCGGCGAATACAAGTTTTGCTGGATTTCCACAGCTTGCTTCGATCATTGCTAACGACCGCTTTTTGCCGCGCAGCTTATCCGCTCGCGGTGACCGTCTCGTCTTTTCCAACGGGATTATTTTGCTTAGCGTATTAGCGATGATTTTAATTGTGGTGTTCCATGGCGAAACGCATTCGCTTATTCCGCTCTATGCGGTTGGTGTCTTTTTATCGTTTACGATCGGGCAGTTCGGAATGGTGAAAAAAATATGGAAGGAGAAAAACGGACGCAATGCCGTTACGCTTGTGACCATTATGGCAGGGATGGTCGTGACTGGTTTGGTGACGATCATTACGGTTATTGCAAAATTTACGCAAGGAGCATGGCTAGTCATTATTTCAATACCGCTGCTCGTCGTGCTGTTTTATAAAATTCGCGCCCATTATGATAAGTTAGGCGAACAATTAAGGCTCGATGAACAAGAATGGCAACACCGTCAACAAATAGTCGAACCGAAAGTGATTATCCCGATTTCTGGGGTGAGCAAAGTCGTCGCGCAATCGATTCAATATGCGCGAAGCATTTCGCATGATATTACGGCGATCTCGATTATTTTTCATGAAGACGAGGAACCAAAACTGCGAGAGAAATGGGAAAAGTTTTACCCGGATATCGAATTGAAAATCATTTATTCCCCGTATCGGACGATCCTTTCGCCAATGCTCGATTATATTAACGAAGTAGAGAAGCAAACAAAAGGAGCGCCGATTACGATTTTAATGCCGCAGTTTATTGTGAAAAAGTGGTGGCATACATTATTGCATAACCAAACAGCGATTATTTTAAGGTTTTTCTTGATTTTGAAAAAAGACATTGTCATTGCGACGCTACCATATCATTTGAAAGAATAATGTCGAAACGGGAAAAAATATTTCCCTGGAAATCGAAAACCGTCGAAAAATGATAAAACTCATAGCCGAGTTTCCCTTGCGTTCGCTTGTGCATATAGTAACGCAGGGGGAACGACATGATGTTAAAATACGTATCGATGATGATGTTAGCGTTGGCGGTGAGTTTAGACAGTTTAAGCGTTGGAGTGACGTACGGGATGCGGAAAATGAAATTTCCGCTCCCATCGATGTTAATCATTGCGTTGTTTTCAGGGTTCATGTTGTTATTGTCTATGTATGTCGGTTCTTTCCTTGTCTTGCTGTTGCCGGTGCGAGCTGAAAAAGCAATTGCGGCGTGCATTTTAATAGTGCTTGGGGTATGGGCTATTTATAATGTATGGAAGAAACGAGAAGATGAACTGGAAGACGTTGCGCCTCGCCCGATAGCAACAATGCGAATATGGCGCGTTCATCTGAAACGACTTGGAATTGTCATTCAAATTTTAAAAAGGCCGACGTTAGCCGATTTAGACGGATCGGGAAGCATCAGCATGAACGAGGCGATGCTGATTGGCTTCGCCTTATCGATGGATGCGTTCGGGGCGGGCTTAAGCGCTTCGTTTCTAGGATATTCGCCGCTTATGCTTGCTTTGCTCGTATCGTTGCTAAATATTTTGTTCATTCGTTTTGGGCTAAAAGCAGGGTATAAATTTGCGAAAATTAAAGCGATGAAAAAAGCGACGATGATTCCAGGAGCGATTTTAATTTGTTTAGGGATTTCGAAAATGTTTTTTTAGCGAAAAATCCTAAAGGTTTGTGCGGCCTTTAGGGTTTTTTGAATCCTTTTGCCCGTTCGTTCGTAACAATAAACTAGAAGCAGTAAGGAGGGAGCAAACGTGTTTAAAAAACTATTATCCAAATTAGGAATCGGTTCGGCGAAAATCAATCTTGTATTACACCATCCGCATGTGCGAGTTGGTGAAAAGATCGAAGGCGAATTTTTCATTGAAGGCGGGATGACAGAGCAACATATTCGTAAATTGGATGTGGAGCTTCGCCTTATCGTTCATGCGAATGGCCAGCAGCACCGCCAGACTGTTGCGGTCATTCCGGTTGCTCCGTCGTTTACGATCCAACCGGGGGAACGAAAAGTATGGCCGTTTTCTTATACGCTTCCGCTTCATTTGCCGATCACCCGTTACGGAGTGGAGTACGTGTTCGTTACACGTCTTGATATTGCCGATGGGGTCGATGCATTTGATCAGGATGCGATCCGCATCTTGCCGCCGGTGCCGTTAGAAAAAATATTTTACGCATTAGACAAGCTCGGTTTTCGTGAAAAGCCAACTTCTGGGAAAATCACGGCACATGGACAAGAGTTTGCATTTTTCCCGACAGAGTCGTTTCGAGGTGTGATTGAAGAAATTGAATGTTTCGCTTTTTTTGAGGAACACGGTATTCGCTTGCAGCTTGAAGTCGATGTATTGAATGGAATATTGGGGTTCGGTGAGAGAGAATTAAAACGGGATGTGTTCTTTAGTTATGATGAAGTGAACGACGTCGAAGGATTGGCGCAAAAATGGCATATGTTATTGCAAGAGATGGTGCAACAGCCGCAAATGTATGCCCATTCGTCCTATATCTCACACCAGCCGCATGTTCCGCACGATCCGGGGTATTATCATACCTATCCTTCCCGCCATCACGGACATGGAATGATGGGAGCGATTGGTGGATTTGCCGCCGGAATGCTTGCTGGCATGGTGGCGGAAGAACTAATCGAGGATGTAGTAGAAGATGCGTTTGATGTCGGCGATCAAGTGGAGGATATGGTAGGCGACTGGTTCGACGGCGATGATGATATTGATATTCTATAATTTGGGAAGGCCTTCTCTTATGCAGGGGAAGGCCTTTTTCTTTAGTTTTGGATTGCCTGCTATACACTAAGCCTGATTATCCCGAGTTCGACAGCGACTAGGTAACAAAATAACGACGCAAACGGTAAAAATGTTGAACCTTCTACACCTATATAGGTATTTTCCGCAATGAAATTTGCGGAAAATACGGATATGATAGGATGGAAGTTTGTGATAGACTGAAAGCGAGCCGGCTCAGAAGAGAATATTTCGTAAGGGAGGATGTTGAATTGAAAATGAAGACTAAGACTGCCCTTGCATCTTTAGGTCTTTGTACGGCTTTACTATCAGGTGCGCATGTATATGCTGAGGTTCAGAGCGGGATATTAGAATACAAAGGTTTGCAAGCAAATTATAAGTTGGATGTTGATTGGAATTTATTTGATAATGATAATGCAGTAGCGGAGACAAAATTTGTCAATCCTAAGAGTGGTTACAAAGTAGCTGTAAGGTTAGAAATGTGGAAAAATAATAAAATGCAAGGATACAAATATCAAGAGGATAAGGAATGGGCTCAAGCAACTTATTCTTGGACAGGTGTGGATGTCTATCAAAGTCGCCATTCCATTAATGATACAGCTACGAATAAAGAGTTAGTTGTCCGTTCATTACGTGATGATTGATGCCTTCTGTAAAACGAAAATAAATAAGCCTAATGCGTATTTATTTTCGTTTCATTTTGATTTATCGTGTTTGTGGAAGGTGGTTTTTATATGTCCTTTCAATCTTTTAAGAGTCAGTGGCGTGCTCATCCATTTACAACTGCCTTTGCAGTTTTAGGTTTAGTTATATCACTACTGATGATTTCAATCGGTATTTCTAGCATAAATTATTCTCATTTACTTCAAAGACAGCTTGAGCAATATGTTCCGCCGCATGCAACAAAGCTAATGGTGGCATTTTCACATGAACCAACATGGAATGATCTTTTTCGATTGTTTGACAATATAGATCAGGAAACAGGGATTATATTAGAAGGTGTGGCTCTTTTGCATGATGGCATGCCCATAATGGTGACCCCGGAACATGTAAGGGAGTCTGTTGAACCTCGTCTACCTATAAGGGAAGGACGTTATTTTACTGAGGAAGAAATAAGAAGGGGAGAGAAAGTGGCTCTTATAGGATCCGAATGGGAAAAAGATACAACGATCATTGGGAATGAGCGCTATATTGTCTTATCGGGTGAGCGATACAAGTGTATTGGGATAATTGGGATAACGGGAGAAAATTCAAGATTATTGGATTCACAAGTTCTTATTCCAATGACGTCATTACCGCCGAGTGTTATTAGTAAATTATTAAGTCAGCAGCAAATTACATTGACACTCTATAATGCTAAAAAAGATACGTACAAGGATGAAAAATCTATTCGTATGCAAGCAGAGAAGTTATTTCCACAAGCAAGCATTGATTCTTTTCCATACGAAGCACAGTTATCGTTCCGAATTGATATTGGTGATCGCCTAATGCTTATCGTTCTTATTTACTTACTTTCTTTAGTTAATGTTGTGAATTTATCGTTTTATTGGGTACAAGAGAGAATATATGAAATTGGAATAAGGAAAGCGTTCGGATATACGAATCGCGACATCGTTTTTATGATTTTTAGTGAAATGGTTGTATTATGTAGTATTGCAGTCGTTTTTGGGTATGGTGTGCAATGGCTATTTCAGCATATATTTGAAAAATGGGTAGGATTCCCATTACGCATTTCTTTGTTGCACTTTTCAGCAGCAATTGGATTTGTTTTTTGCTCATCACTAATTGCAATTATCGTTCCAGCTTTTCGTGCTTTTCGTGTGCAACCTATTCATGTCATACATAAAAAGTAGAAATTGAGGAGATAAAAAATGAAGTATATGCTACTCAATTTGAAAAGCATGTGGCAAAGAAAATGGATCATAGTATTAATGATCGTTCAACTCATTGTATCATTTTGGGTCATCAATCATGCGCTGATCACAATCGAGACAATTCGTTATCAACAAAAACAACTATTTTCTGTTACACATATGAAAGAAGAAACGACCATTCGATTGTTTATTCCAGATGGTGACGATAGTCAATGGTTTGTAGAGAGATTTCGCAAGCTTGAAAAATTTATAAAAACAATACCAAATGTAAAGGGATACGGATCTTTTGAAGAAACGACGATTAGTCCACAAAACTTCGCAAATAAAACACGATACATGCGAAAAAATGAACAATTGTATGCAAATACTCGTATGGAATCATATACAGATAGTACAAAAATTATATATTTCGACTATGACATATATCGTCTTTTTTCAAAGTTTCAATTAATGAAAGGAAGGGAACTAAGCAAAGAGGACTTTGAGAAAACAAACAAAGATGTGATTCCTATTTTAATAGGATATGATTATCACGATGTATTTCACATTGGAGATCGGTTTCAAGCTCTAGCTGGATTAGGAGAGAATGCGTTTTTTGTTACATACGAAGTCGTTGGGATATTGGAACAAGGGGCGAAATGGTTATCCGCCAATGATTATCTTATTGATCACGCGAATGAGCTAGATCGTTTTTTTGTCGCTCCATATTTTCCTGAGGAAAGAGATGGAAGACCGATGGATGTTGCAGTGCGGCTAAACAACCTATTTTTGCAGTTATCTGATAAGCGGGATTTTTCATCTGTCGAGAAAACTATCGAACAGAAAGGGAAAGAGCTTGGTATTTATCCGACGTTAAAAACAATTTCCAATGAGATGAAAGAGTATGAAAATAATACAAAACAAAGCGCCCGATTTACTTTTATGGTTGGCTTGTTTTTCGTTGTTGTTACACTCATTGGGGTAATTTCTGTGACGATATCTTCTATCCAAGCACGTAAATACGATATTGGGGTCATGATGGTGACTGGGGCAAGCAAACGTGATATCGGGCGAATAGTTGTGATGGAATTGTTTTTACTTGTGATGACTTCAGCCATTATCGGTGTTGTGCTAAGTTATTGGACAGAATGGCAAGATACATTTTTTGAATATAACATTCGTTTGCAAGCGTTCACTTGGTCGTTGTACGTAAAAATTATGGTTGTTTCATGTTTTATAGTTTTGCTATCTTCATTTATTCCACTTTGGAACGTAAATAAATTAGCATTGCGCAATTTGGTGGAAGGGAGGGAATAAATAGATGTTCATTGAATTACAAAATGTAACAAAAATATATGGTAAGGATGAATACGCGACGAAGGCGCTAAGTCAGGTAAGTCTACAAATTGAACGTGGAGAGTTTATTGCAATTATGGGACCTTCTGGATCGGGAAAATCGACTTTATTAAATATTATCGGATGTATGGATGTCCCGACAGAAGGAGTATATCGACTTGAAGGGGAAGATGTAACGAGATTAAATGACAGACAGCTAAGCGATATTCGCAATAAAAAGGTTAGCTTCATTTTCCAACAATTCGCATTAATGACAAACTTCACTGTATTTGAAAACGTTGAACTCCCATTATTAAAACGAAACATGTCAAAAAAGGAGCGACGCGAAAAAGTTGAATATTACTTAAACAAGCTTGGCATTTTTCATTTGCGACAAAAGAATATTTCTAAATTATCGGGGGGACAAAAACAACGTGTTGCCATTGCAAGGGCGATGGTAGCGGAAACGAACATCGTTTTAGCTGATGAACCGACAGGATCGCTTGATCGTCAAAATGGCGAGAAAGTAATGGAGCTCCTTCAACAAATGAACGAAGAGGGGAAATGTATCATTGTCATTACACATGATGAAAAAATAGCTTCTTATGCTAATCGCATGATTTATCTTAGTGATGGATGCATTCAGCTAGATAAGGGAAAGGGGTAGTGTGAATGAGCAAAAAGTTGTTGCTTTTGTTCGGCAGTCTTACGTTTATTGTTTTGTTAGGTATATTGTATTATACGTTCATATACAAAGAGACATTTGAATCATCCGCAGAAGGATTATTTTTACCTGAACAGTATGAGGAAAAATATCGTGTTTTCGAAGCAACCATTGAGGTGAATAAAATAAAGTACGAAAAGTTGCATATTGACCATCGCATTCAGCTCAAAGGCGGTAGTTTGACATATGAGCTGTACGATCCAAAAGGAAATATCATCGATCGAGGAGAAGTCACGATTGCGCAACCGTTAAATAAGCAATTGAATGTAACGCCACAAAAAGGAGTATGGAGGGCGAAATATTACACAAACAAAGATACAGATGGAAAGTATATACTCGTGTTCAAAAGTATTCGGTAAGGTGGTCACACTCCTAGGATTGTCGAGATTTGTAGAAACAGAGAGTCATTTATTTGATGTGCCCCTAACAATAGTCGCTCTTTATTGATTGACATAACAGTTTTAGAAAGAAAGCCTAGGGTGACCTAGGCTTTTTACCCAATCAACCCTAGTTTTATCGCCTTCACAACCGCTCCGACCCGCGAATCGGCATCAAGCTTTCGCAAAATGGAAGATATGTGATGCTCAACCGTTCTACGGCTGATATGCAGCAGGTTGCTAATTTCCGCGTTTGTCTTGTCTTCGGAAATGAATTGAAGAATTTTCAATTCAGTTGTTGTGAGAGGGGAATTATAATTGTGTAATCGATCAGTTGGAAAAGATTTTATCCCTAAATAAGTTTGCCGAATGGCATTAGCCAATTCAAAGGATGAATTTTCCTTGTTTACAAAAGCATAGGCTCCAGCCTCGTAGGCAGCTTGAATATATTCGTCATAATCATATCCTGATAAAATCACGACTTTGCATGTTGGGTATGTTTTAACAATTTTTCTTGTCCACTCAATCCCATTATCGTTTTTCATCCTTATATCCATGACAATTACGTCGGGGTTATGTTTTTTGATTTCTGTCTCTAAAAGTGCGGGATAACAAATGGTATTGACAACCTCCAAATCGACTTCATTTTCTAACAATTGTTGAATTCCATGCATGACCAATAAATGGTCATCTACTAATAATATTTTGATTTTCATTGCCCCCACCTTCTTCAGCTGTAATTGGCAGAGAAACTGAAATGCAAGTTCCAGTCCCCAGCTCTGAATGTATTGTCATTGTGCCTTTTAGCTGATGAACCCTTTTTTGAATGGTAATTAAACCTAAGTGATTTGTCTGTGATAATTCTAATAAATGACTTGGCACCTTAAATCCGACGCCGTAATCTTTTACTTGTATACTTAGAAACTGGTGTGTTTCTTCAACAGTTACAACAATCTTTCTTGACGAAGAATGTTTGATTGCGTTATGAACTAATTCTTTAATGATCCGAAATGCTTGAATAGAGAGAAACGGCGGAATGATTTTTAGGTTAGTAATATAATTGATTTCAACAATCACGTTATAGTTCACTTCGCATTTTCTCTTTAATGAAGAGAGACTTTGTTTGAGCCCTAAATCTTCCACCATAACAGGATACAACTCGTGGCACATCTCTCTGATTTCAAAAATATCGCGTTGAATCAATCCTTTAATGTCATCGAATAGTCTTTTATCTATATTTCTCTTTTGAATAAACCATTCAAGCTTATTGAGAAGAAGAATTAAATGTTGCAATACCTCGTCATGGAGGAAAATGGACAGCCTCCTTTTTTCCTCTTCTTGTTCATGAAGCAGGAGCCAGTGGGATTGCTCAGACATAAATGATTCTTTCGTTGTTTTCTTTAGTTGGTTCTCAATCTGTTGTAACGTTTGTGAGCTAGAAAATAATTCCGTTGCGTCAGCTTGGATTTTTTCAATTAGCTTTCGCTCTTCTTGGTCAAACATCGTCGCATTTGTTTTTTCTCCGATGATCATCCACCCAATTGTTGTATCTTCTATATTCATAGGATAGAGAAAGCAATTTTTTTCATTGATATTGATTTTTTCGAAATGACTAATCCGGAGAACGTGGGATAGTAGTTCACCATCGTCAAGATGAAGAAAAATTCCTGTTTTATGCAAAGCGATAGGGATGTTATCATTTTTCAACGTTATATATACTCCAGTAACATGGATCGTTTTATGTATTAAATCAGCAATGAGCTTTGCGCAATATTCTAAATGCTTTCCGTTTAGCAGTTGCTGAAGAATGAACAATTTTTCTTTTTGGATTTCTTGATGCTTTAGGTGCCATTTCTTCATTTGTAATTGTCCTATCACTTGATGAGTTAAATCATAAACAATGAAAAGGCAAAGAAGCAAGGTGTTGATTAAAATGGATAGTTTTAATTCAACATCGTAAAACATGAACAGTAGTATGTTAAACATAAGTAAACAAAAAACAATTATTGATAATTGAATGCTAGTTTTCTTTAATATTTCGCGAAAATCCAAAATTTCTTGCCGCGTTAACAAATATGATAGCGTTATAGGAAATATAATAATGCTGACAAGGCTATAATGAAAAGGAACGCCGGAAAAAGAAAAAAAAGCATCAGGAATCAAACTAAGAGCGACAACTGGTACAAACGATATAATGAGACTACCGATCAAAACATATATTTGGTTTTTTATCTTCTCAGAGTTGGAACGAAGGTGTAAATAAAATAGAATTGCACAAGATAGCAACGCTAAAATAAGGTTGGCAACAATGCATGGCCGGACAATCGTGTTGACGATGACAAGGTGATCAATGCCTGTTAAAAGATAAATGAGCGTTATGAAAATAGCAATAAATAATGTGATTATACGTATTTTACGAAAAAAGGTTGGTTTTATAGAAGAAGGAAAATATTCAAAAAATCGCAAAAGAGCGTAAGAAGCAAACGAAATAGAGATGACCTCCAATTCCTTTGCTGGTTTTATATTTAGGCTAGCAGGCGTTGACAAAGCGATCGCTAATCCACTAATAAACATGAGAGCAAAAAAATGTTGAACGACAGCGGAATTCGCTTTTTGACTATAGCTATAAATCCCAATGAATAAAAACGCCATCCCTATAAATATTGGGAAATAGTAATGTAGAGAAACGTGTTCATTGTACATTTTCAAAAGAATATAACAAATAATGAGAACGGAAATGAGTGTTATAGCAGAAGGAAAAACTTTTTTGTTCATGCTATCCCTAACTTTCTAAGTATCTTTTTAAGCGCTGTATTTGAATTTGTTTTTCGGGAAAATGGGTAGCAATTTGCTCTAATGCCTTGTTCATATAAATTTTTGAGAGAATGAAGCAGTAATCGATCGCTCCCGTTTTTCGGATGTAGTTCTTAATCTCTAAGATTAACGCAGAGTTATCGTCAGTTGTTTCTAGTTGGTGAAGTTTCTTGATCAGCCATCCATTGTCCTTTTTAGAGCTATATTCAATCGCTTTGATTAACGGGAGAGTGGCTTTTTTATTAATTAGGTCGCTTTTGTTCTCTGAAACAATGTCTGCAGCATCATTTTTCAATTGACCAGCAATACCAATATCAATTGCGATGGATTCCCATATGCTTTTATTGTACATATCACTAAGTCCACAAACTAGTTTTACTAGTGTTGACGATTTTTGTTTAACGACAGAAAAATATTCTTCTTCTGTTGGAATACATTCAGAAATAATAAAATGCAAGTCTCTCCATTGTCCATTACATGCATTTTGTAATTCATATATAATTATGGAGAGTTTTTCTTGAACATCTGTTTTAGAGTTATGAAGAATGAGCTGAAATGCTTCCATCATAAGTGCATTAGCGATCGTGACTGCTTCCCCAATCGATAGCTGACTTATGATTTGA
Source organism: Anoxybacillus sp. J5B_2022 (assembly GCF_026847645.1). Lineage (GTDB taxonomy): Bacteria > Bacillota > Bacilli > Bacillales > Anoxybacillaceae > Anoxybacteroides. The sequence continues at coordinate 22,421 of NZ_JAPSMC010000029.1, read as the reverse complement.
TCACTTTGATCATAGTCGGAAATTTCATCAAAAATGTCGGTTGCTAAAATGAGAAGTTCAATAGCAGCCGCGTGACTAATAACAGACTGTATACAAGTATCATCTTTCAAATGAAATGAGGATACTTGTACATAAAATTCTCCCCAAGAAAAATACGTTTCATCAGTATGAAATACTTTTCCTTTACCGTGTAGCATATTAAAAATATATTGAACGATTTCTTTGTCTAACATGCAGTTAGTAGATAAGTGATTTTGCAAAAAAGCTTTGATTGTACCTCTTCCTATATACTTCGTCATATATTACACCCAAGGTCTTCCTTCTATTTTTTTTATTCCATGTTGCAGATATTCCGTTAATGCTGAAAATTGTTGAGGGCTTAAAGTTTCCTTTGCGAGCGCAAGTTCTACTGTCCCTACGACCTCTTTCTCAAGAAAATTTTGAAGGACATTCCATAAATTTTGATTCATGATACATACCTCCCAACAATAATCTATCAAAATTTTACACTATATTACAAGTTATGTCACCTTTTTTGAGAAAAATAGGTATTTTCCGCAATTAAATTTGCGGAAAATACGGATGTTTTTCCTCGCTTATTCTGATACAATCAAGTGGTGAAGTCGACCGGCTTAATACAAATATAGGGAGATGTTAATAGTGTTAAAAAAATCCATTACTGGCCTTACTTTAGGGTTAATGCTTTTATTTGCAACTGGAGTATATGCTAAGGGTTTGGAAGAAGATAAATTTGATATTGTAGAAAAAAGTAACCAAAAAATTATTGTAGAAAAATCTGATGGTGAACGGCTTATTATAAACTTAGATAGGCCAGATTTTAAAGATAGACTTAGTGATAATCTGATCAAAGATATAGCTGAGCAAGCGGACATTAGTGACAATGTAACTATTCATGATATTATTGAACCGTCTTCTTGTATAACAATCCCAAACAATGCAGGAATCCTAAATTCTAAAAACAATCGATTCTCTCTTAATGCTGCTCAGCCGGAAAGTTTGCTTTATCGATACGAGGTGACAAAGAAATATACTGATAGGTCTCCGCTAGCTGCACAATTGATTATAAGTGTTGCTTATGGTGAAACAGCAACTTTAAAATCTTCAATAACTGTTACTAATTCTGCTACTATTAGTGGGGCGACTAAACTGCCGGACGAAGGACTTGCAGAGCTAAATGCATCCCTAAATGCGTCAGTCACTTATACTTATGAGAAAGGTAGAACTTTTTTAGGTCCTTCAAAAGGGTATACAAGTAGACAATATTATTCAACTAGATTTCATGATAGAGGAAATTATATTGTTCGAAAAATAAATCGCATAACGGGCAATGTATCAGAAACCTACACTGGTACTTATGGAGAACCTAGTTTACAGGATCCGATTGTAAACTGGTCCAGAGATATCAAATAACTTACGTTTTTTGGGCTATGCATTGCTTGTGATAAAAATACAGAATATTCGTATTATTATTCTGTTTATAATGCACTGAATTTTAGCTATTGGATTTAAAGGCTTGACATGGAGCGTCGATTTAAATTAATTACTGGAGTTGAACAATTTTGTTGCAATAATTACCATTTAAAAAGAGGCAAAAAGGGTACCCCTTATGCCACGTGGAGCTGTTTTTTAACGGCATCAATGGGAATATTTTGTTTTGTCGCGCTGTAGCGCTGTAGATAAATTTGACCATACTGTTGGCTTTCTTTGTTCGAAGGAGGTCGAGCCCATTCGACAAATCACTGTTGGACTCGAACATACTGTACACATACGCAAGTTGCACCAAGATCCAATACCGTTTCACCGCCCGAACTTGACGAACACGGTATCCACCGAGCTTCAGCTGATCTTTCGCCTGCCGGAAAAAGCATTCGATCGACCAACGTTCAGCGTAGTAGCGTAAGATGTCTTCGTCGTTTAACTCCCGATCGGTGCCCAAGACGCAATGAAGATGTTCCGATGTCATCGGTTGATCGGCTTTCCAAGCGAGCAGCACCACGGCATCATCGAGATCTTTGAGAGCGCCTTCGTAGCGATACACGCGGTAACGCTCGTCCCCCACCGTGACAAGGCGGGTGTCATTTGGTTCGATATAGCGGAAAAATGCTTTGCTTGGATGGCGATGCCTTTCGGGTAGAGAATTCGGTTCGTCTTGAGCATCGCAATCAAGTGGAATCCCTTTTTCAGACAAGCTTCCACGAGCGTTTGGGATGGATACCAAGAGTCCATGAGCACATAAACGGGGCGACTCATATCCAACGAAGAAAGCATCTCGATCGCGAGTTTCCCTTTGCTTTTCCCTGTCGTCTTGTCGTAGAGGCGAAAGGCAAAAGGAAACGCTTGGGTCATCGTATGAACCATGAGCCAAACGAGAGAATGTCCCCAGATTGACTTTTTCTATGTGTGAGAATAGTGCCAATCACCCCCTTGAATGGCGTGCGTGGCCCGTGACGAAGGCTTCGTTTTTTGGCAAATCGTATCATCGATCGAAACAAAAAGGGGGGAATTCTCTCGTTTCGAGCTGCATTCGACACGACGAAGGATCCACTGCTGGAGTTTGCGAAGCAACGTCTCTTCTTCTCAAGGGCTTTTCGTGAAAAAATGACTGAGTGTTGTGCGATGGTTCGGATGAAAGCTCCCATGATGAAGATCGGTCAACGTCCCTGAAAAACCTTTCGTCACCATCGCATCCACGAGATGAACGAGATGCTTCATCACAGGTTTCGAGAAATAAAGTGCCAACCCTAACATCGTGAAAAACTTGTGGATTCCTTGATGGTGTGCTAATCTATTCATGAGACATGAACCTCCTTGTGAATGGTTTGGTGACACATCTATTCTAACCAAGGAATCGGGTTCATGTCTCTTCTTTTGTTTTGTTGTAAATTTATGTTAGCAGATTTGCTCATCTGCAGTTAGTGATTGAACGAATTAGCTTTAGATAAAGAGAGCAACAGTTTTTTACGATTGAGAATACGCTACAGACTTTCTTTTATTACAAAAACTCTATAGTTCAAAACTTTGAATTGTAAATGCAGACACATAGAGAGGAGAAATGAGTCTTGAATAATTTTATTGAAAAAGGCTTTATGTACGGTTTTGTCATAGGAATCACTTTAGCATTGATATTTGTCCCCTATAAAACAGTAACATATATGTCAGGAGGGGTGACAACAACGGAGTATAAAGAAATACCTGAATATATTATAAATGTACTTAGAGTGAGTTTTAGCAGCGGAGTGGTTGCCTCTACAATTAGTCTGGCTTTATATAAAAAAAGAAAAACTAAAAATTAGCACGGTTGTTGATTATTCAACACTCGGAAATTCTTATAATCAACAGCCGGAAAGAAAAAGTTAGTAGAGGTATTAGTGTAGGCGTTTTAATTGTTTCTATAGCGTTTCCTACAATGAATAATTCTAGTGCTGCAACAGTTAGTTCACAAGCTATAGATTTTACAGGCTATGAATATATCCACAGTACGGATTCAAAAGGTTTAACAATTGATTGGAAACATACCCATGTGAATAACAAGTCTGCTACTGATACCGTATCGTATTCAATAAGCAGAGAAGCTTATGCCTCTGCAAATGTTTCGGTTGCTGAAACTTTTAATGCGATGGTTAGTGAAGTAGGGGTGTCTGCTGAAGTAGGATGGGGTTCAAGAATAACTAAAACTACTACTATTTCATGGACAATACCAGCGCGCTCAACTTATACTCTTCGATATGGAAGTCGGTGGGCAAAAGCGTTAGGAACTGAGAAATACTGGTATAGAGGAAATGTAGTTAGTTCAAAAAGCGTTAACGGTCAATGGACATATGAAGGATATTCAGACAGTATCAAGCAATAAAATTTTAAATACTGGTGATTTTTAATGATGAGAAAACTTCTTAAAACTTACTGTTTAATGGTGCTTCTGTTCGCAGCGTGTGATAATAATGAAGATAGCAAGCAAATAAGTAGTAATTATAATTCAGAGAAACCTTCGAATCAGGTGGAAAAAAATAATAAAGCTGATAAAGAAGTTGAATCTGTCAATCCTTCAGAGTCGAAATTGTCATTAGAGAAGCAGTTTCTCCCCCCGAATTTTTTGGTGCAAAAACTGTCAATAGAGGCTAAAAATCGCTCTATAAAATTTGTCATGGACTATGTGCTTTCAGAAAAATTATATGAAGTTCTTGAACAGTATAAAGACTATTATTTTATGATTGAATACCCTGAAGAACTTTTTAACCTAACTAATGTGAAAAAATCTAAACCGGTTAAGGGTCCTTTACCTAAAAACGGTCAGCTCTCAAATAGTGTAACTATTGTGACGTCATGGAATAATGACATACCAAACAGTTTAATAAACAAAATAAATAAAGGGGAACTGAGATACAATCTTATCATATTAGATAAAGAGATGTTTCCGGTACACATATTTAATGATGTTCAATGGTATCAAACGTTTGATCCGAATAAAGGGTTTAATATTATCATTGATGATAAAAAAACTAATTCAGAGAACTAAAGGAAATTTTGAATGTCCCTATTATGTGCATGGCACCCGTTTTATAGGTGCCATGTTTCGTTATTGTTTGCTTTTTCCCGCTTCTTCAATCAGCGACAGTAACGTATGCAAGGCATCGGTCGCTTTAGAACGGTTCATGTTTTCGATATAGCGGTTTTTGTTTTCGTATAGGCCGTAAATCGCTTCGCGCAGCGAGTCGTCCGTCAACTCTTCTTCCATCAACACTTTTGCATACCCCGCTTTTTCGAACGAACGGGCGTTTAAAATTTGGTCGCCGCGGCTCGCGCCTTTCGACAATGGGATAAGGAGCATCGGTTTTTTCAATGTCAAAAATTCAAAAATCGAGTTCGAACCGGCGCGCGATAAAACGATGTCCGCCATCGCCAGCAAATGCGGAAGCTCGTCGTGAACGTATTCGAATTGTTTATATCCTTTTTGGTTCGCCAGTTGTGCATCGACATTTCCTTTTCCGCAAATATGGACGATTTGGAAATCAGCAAGGAGCGTTTGCAAATTCGCCCGCAACGCATCGTTAATGCGCTTCGAACCGAGGCTTCCGCCCATCACAAGAAGAACGGGCTTGTCGTTTGTAAATTGACAATACGTTCGTCCTTTGTCAGCGTTTCCTTGTTTTAGTTCGTCGCGAACAGCAGCGCCGACGTAGATCCCTTTTTCTTTGTTGACATGTTGCAACGTTTCCGGGAACGTGACACACACTTTTGTCGCAAACGGCATCGCAAGTTTATTTGCTAGCCCTGGCGTCATATCGGACTCGTGAATAATTGCAGGAACACCGTTTAGCCATGCCCCGATAATGACAGGAACCGAAACGAACCCGCCTTTCGAAAACACCACGTCTGGCTTTTCCCGCTTAATGAGCCTATATGCTTCCCACGTTCCTTTCATTACTTTAAACGGGTCTTTGAAGTTGTTCCAGTCAAAATAGCGGCGCAACTTTCCTGTTGAAATCGGAAAATACGGTACATCGTTTAATTGCGCAATAAGCTCCCGCTCCATGCCGTGATGGGAACCGATATAACAAACGTCCCAGCCCCGTTCTTTCAGTTTCGGAATGAGCGCTACATTCACCATGACATGCCCAGCTGTACCGCCGCCGGTCAATACAATTTTTTTCAATGTGATCACCTGTCTTTTTATCGATTATAGTACGAATCGTCAAGTTGTTTGAATCTTTTCTTTCCTCGTTCCGTATTGTATTATAGCAAGGAATAACTTAGAAGTGTGTCGAAATGATGAGTATATAGAAAGAAGAGGTGCATGGAGTGAGTTGGCTTGCGCTTTTTTTATGTGTCGTTATCGTATATGGAATCATTCCTACAGTTGTGATCCGTAAAACAGGGGTAGGCATTTATCAAAAAGGGAACGTAGCCAAAGCCGTTGCTTTAACGTTTGATGACGGGCCTGACCCGTATTACACTCCTCAGCTGCTTGATCTGTTAAAAAAACACGAAATCAAAGCGACTTTTTTTCTTGTTGGCGCGAAGGCAGAAAAGTACCCTCAGCTTGTAAGACGTATTAATGAAGAAGGACACGATATCGGACTGCATAACTATCGACATACAAGCAATTGGTTTTTATTCCCTCCGTTTTTACAACGAGGATTGCAAAAATCGGCAGATGTGATCGAACAAATTACTGGCAAACGCCCGATTTACTACCGACCACCTTGGGGACACTTTAATTTGTGTACGTGGACGGTGCAAAAGAAATATGTAACAGTGATGTGGACAGCCATCCTCGGAGACTGGAGAGAGAGACTAGGAGTTGCAACGCTTGTCCGGCGATTAAAAAAGAGCCTGAAAGACGGGGCGATTATCGTTCTTCATGATAGCGGTGAGACGCTTGGAGCTGACAAAAAAGCGCCAGAACATATGATTCAAGCGCTGCAACAACTTTTCGAAGACGAAGCAGCGAAAAACGTACAATGGATGACGATTAGTGAAATGATGGCTGCACAAACTAAGAAACAAACTCAAGCGATTTAGGGGGACGTATGGATATTTCGACTGTTTTGTCATATATACAATCGTACGGATATGGGATTATTTTTCTTTTTCTTTTTTTTGGAATTATCGGCGTCCCGGCACCAGAAGAGAGCTTGTTGGTTTTTCTCGGGATGTTAATCTCTCATGACCAACTAGCGTGGGCAAATTGTTTTCTTGTCAGCTGGCTCGGTGCTACAATAGGAATGATGACAGGCTATGGAATGGGGAGGTTTCTTGGTCATCCGTTTATGAAAAAATACGGAAAGTATGTAGGAATCAAGGAAGAAAAGTGGGAACGGGCGAGCAGCTTGTTTCACAAATACGGAAAATGGTTTGTGCTCTTTGGGTTTTATCTTCCAGGGGTAAGGCAAATTTCTCCGTACATGGCAGGGGTGATTCGCTTTCCGTTCCGCTTGTTTTTGCTACTTGCTTCGATAGGTGCTGTATTATGGATTGTGCCGATTACGTTCATCGGAATGTTTTTAAGCCAGCATCTAGATATTCCTATTGCATCGGTTCCGCTTATTGGAGCGGCGCTGTTTCTTCTTTTTCTTGTGGCGGTATGGATTAAGCAACTGGTTGGCAAAAAGCAATTTGAAAATTAAAGGGAGCTATCGTGATGATGAAAGTTCTTGTATTGCCATTGTTTCAAATGAGTTCAGGACACCATAAAGTAGCCGATGCACTCATTGATTTTTTACAAACGAAATTTCCGTTTGTGCATTGCCAAAAGCTTGATTTTTTAAGCTACTGTAATGAATATATTGAAAAGTTCGTATCAGACGTATATTTGCGTTGGATTCGCTCTCACCCAGCCTCCTATCATCATATTTACAAAATGCTCATGTATCGAGATGTTCCAAAAATGGACTGGATGCACCTGGAGCCATGGTTGCCGTATTTTGAACATAAAATGAAACGGCTCATCGAAGCGGAAAAGCCGCAGCTTATTATTTGTACACATTCGTTTCCATCGCGGATTTTGCAGCGGTTAAAACGAAAAAAGTGGCTAACAACGCCCATCATTAATGTATATACCGACTTTTTTATGAACGGCGTTTGGGGAAAAAAAGGGATTGATTATCACTTTGTTCCACATCAAGAAGCGAAGGAAGAGCTAATAAAAAAGTACAAAATCACCAAAGAACAAGTCATTGTGACCGGTATTCCGGTACATGAAACGTTTATGACTCGCAAAAGCGGAAGTAGAGGAAGTAAGCAGCGCCTGCATTTATTAATCGCCGGTGGCAACCAAGGGCTAGGGAATATTTCGGATTTCTTCCGAAAAATGAACGGAACGCACCAATTCCGCTATTCGGTGTTATGTGGGCATAATCGGGCGTTGTATGAAGAAATTTTGCGTTGGAAACAGCCGCATATTCGTCCGCTTCCTTATATAGCGAGCATTGACGAGATGAACCGTTTGTATGAAGAAGTTGATGCAATTATTACGAAACCGGGTGGAGTTACTATAAGTGAAGCATTGCATAAACGACTTCCGATATTTACAATCAGCTATTTACCGGGACAGGAACAAATTAATTTACGTTATTTAGAAGAACGAGGGCTTATTTATAATTTGAGCGGACTACGCCATTATGAACAGAAAATTTGGCATGTGTTGCATGATGATATGGAACGAAGCCGTTTTTTTCGGCGGGTTGCCGAATATTTTGCGCAAATCGAACAAACGGCTCAAGAGGCGCTTCAACAAATTGTATGGCAACATAGCGAAACGCACGTATTGTCGCATTAGCACACCGTCTAACGAACTTGTTGGGCGGTGTTTTCCTGTATGAAAGTTGCGAAACAACCTTCATCCGTCATATAAAAGTATCATACGGCGGCAGGAGAAACGTGGTACAATAAAATGGTGGAAAAAAGAAGAGGAGGATTTCTAGTGAAGACGAGAATAGGGGTTTTGTATGGCGGAAAATCGCCTGAACATAAAGTGTCACTGCAAACGGCGATGGCGGTAATGAACGCCATTGACAAAACAAAATTTGATGTCGTGCCGATTTACATTACAACTGAAGGACAATGGGTCAAAGGAGAAAAGCTAACAAGCAGCGTGCAAGATGTGAAAGAGTTGCAAATGACACCGAACGTGAGAGCGATTTTGCCGGTAGCTTTAAATCAAGCTCCGACAGCGGAAGAAACGAATGGACAGACAGAAGACACGATTGACGTCATTTTTCCGCTATTGCACGGACCAAACGGGGAAGACGGTACAGTGCAAGGGTTATTGGAATTGTTAAACATCCCGTATGTCGGAAACGGTGTGCTCGCTTCGGCAGCAGGAATGGATAAAGTCATTATGAAAAATTTATTTGCCCAAGCGGGACTTCGCCAAGCAAAATACGTTTCTTTTTTGAAAAAAGAATGGCAACATAACGAAGAAGCTGCTTATGACAAAGTGGAAAGTGAACTTGGCTATCCTTGCTTCGTCAAGCCGGCGAACGCTGGATCAAGCGTTGGGATTAGTAAATGCAAAAAACGCGAAGAGCTGAAGCAGGCATTTATGGACGCATTTCGTTATGATCGAAAAGTGATTGTGGAAGAAGCAATTGTCGGCAGGGAAGTCGAAATTGGCGTCATCGGAAATGACGAGCCGGTTTGTTCTGTCGTCGGGGAAATTGTTCCAAAGAAAGAGTTTTATGATTATGAAGCAAAATATGAAGACGGCAATACAGAACTGATTATTCCAGCAGATATTACCGATGAGGAGTACAAAACGATTCAGCAAATGGCGATTGCGGCATTTAAAGCGCTTGATCTGTCTGGATTAGTGCGAGCCGACTTTTTCTTAACGAAAGACGGGGTTGTTTACATTAACGAAGTGAATACGATGCCGGGCTTCACACCATTTAGTATGTTCCCTCTGCTTTGGAAGCATAGCGGCGTTTCTTATCCAGAACTGATCGAGAAACTTGTACAGCTTGCGCTCGAGCGCCATCAAGAAAAACAAACGATCACATATACGTTTTAGAAGGTGAAACGATGATAACAAAGACATTACGTACGATTCAAGATATGGTGGACGGCTTTGGACTTCATGAATCGTTTTACGACGTGATGATTACAGGGGTTTCTACCGACACGCGAACGATAGAACGAGGAAACTTATATATTCCGTTAAAGGGAGCAACATTTAACGGCCATGCGTTTGTCGAAGAAGCGTTTGCGAAAGGAGCTAGTGCGGTGTTATGGTCAGAGGGAGAGGAGAACCCGCCGGCGAATGTTCCGCTCATTATGGTCGATGACACATTGCAAGCATTGCAACGACTAGCCCACCGCTACCGAAAGCAGCTATCGGTGAAAGTGATTGGTATTACCGGAAGCAATGGCAAAACGACAACAAAAGATATGGTATTTTCGCTCTTAGCAACGACATACAACACGCAAAAAACAGAGGGAAACCTTAATAACCATATTGGATTGCCGCTGACACTACTTCGCTTAGAAGAAGATACGGAAATAGCGGTTGTCGAGATGGGAATGAGCGGCTTTGGTGAAATCGAGCGGTTATCGCACATCGCAGCGCCTGATGTCGCAGTCATTACGAATATCGGGGAATCGCATTTGCAAGAGCTAGGGTCACGCGAAGGTATTGCGCGAGCGAAACTCGAAATTCTTTCTGGATTACAAAAAGACGGTGTGTTTGTTTATTACGGTGATGAACCGCTGTTACGAACAAAAATAGAACAGCTTTCCCCTGTCTGTCACACGATTACGTTTGGACAGACAGAAGAAAACAACTACTATCCGCTTTCGATTTCTTTAACAGCGGAAGGAACAACGTTTACAGTGAATGCGGCACGAGAAATAGCCTTTCAGCTTCCGATTTTAGGAAAACATCACGTGCAAAACGCATTAGCAGCAATTGCTGTTGCGCGCATTTTTGGCATTGAGTGGGAAACGATTCAAAAGGCACTTGCAACGCTACAAATGACGCGCATGCGCACGGAATTAGAAAAAGGAGCAAATGGCGTAACCATTATTAACGACGCATACAACGCCAGCCCGACATCGATGAAAGCAGCGTTACAGTTGCTGTTTGAGCTGACAGGCTACGAGAAAAAAATCGCTGTATTAGGGGATATGCTAGAACTTGGGGAGCAAGAAGTGGAATTCCATCGGCAAATCGGAGAAATGCTCACCCCAGAAAACGTCGATTACGTATGGACGTACGGAAAGCTTGCGCGTGAAATAGCTCTTGCTGCTCAGCCAGCTTTTCCACACGGACGAGTGAGAGCGTACGATGATAAACAAGCATTAGCAACCGACTTGCGTTTGCTCGTAACGGAAAAAGATGTCGTTTTATTCAAAGGATCTCGAGGAATGAAGCTCGAAGAAATCATCCGTGCGCTACAATAAGAAGGGGAATCCCCTTCTTTTTTATAAGGAAAGAAAAAAGTTTGCGATTGGGTAGAGAACTGTCTAGCTTCAAGCGCCATCGGCTTGAGGCGTTTCCTCCTCGGCGGGACTTGTGCGATCTTCGCCGATAGGCGGGCGCTTTGCGCTTTTCTTATAGAGGTGATGAGGAATGATTGGCTGTTTATGTATCCATGGATTTACAGGCGGCCCTTATGAAATTGAACCACTTGCCGCTTATTTGCGAGAAACGACCGATTGGACGATTGAAGCACCAACGTTGCCTGGGCATGGCGAAACGTTGCAACTAAAAGGGATTACATATGATCAGTGGCTTCATGCCGCAGAAGAAGAAATGCAAAAATTAAGGGAGACGTGTGATACGATTTACGTTATCGGCTTTTCGATGGGGGGAGTAATTGCTACATATTTAGCGACGAAATACTCCGTGGAGAAACTTGTGTTGCTAAGCCCTGCTTTTTATTATGTCAACTTACCGCAACTGCTAAAAGAAATTCGGCGAATGATTCGTGACGGCTTCCGCCGGCAATTGTACGAAAATCCGCTATTTGTCCGTTATAAAGCGAAACTGATTGCTACGCCATGGACAGCGACGTTGGAGTTTCGTAAGCTAGTGAATGAAGTCCGCCCTCGTCTTCCGCTCGTGCAAGTTCCTGTACTGATTGCCCAAGGGGAGGAAGACGGAATTGTGCCGCCAAAAAGTGCTCAGTATGTATATGAAACGATTGGTTCTAAAGAAAAACAGCTGCTGTTTTTGCCTTCTTCCCGTCACCATGTATGCCACGAGCCAGATTGCCAAATATTATTTCGTCACGTCGAAGCATTTTTGAAGGAAAATTTTTGAAGTTGGTATTTATTGCAAACGAGGCATAGAAATGGTATGATAGAAAAACATAATGTCAAGGCCCTTTCTTCCATAGTGGGCAGAACGGTTTTGAACAGTAAGTAAAAGGAGTAGGAATAACATTGACAACATTTCATGAATTAGGATTAAGCAATGACGTAATGAAGGCGATTAGCCGAATGGGGTTTGAAGAAACAACTCCAATCCAAGCGGAAACGATTCCGCTTAGCTTGCAAAATAAAGACGTGATCGGACAGGCGCAAACAGGAACAGGGAAAACAGCGGCATTTGGCATTCCGCTTGTTGAAAAGGTGGACACAAAGCAAGATGTCGTTCAAGGGCTTGTTGTGGCACCGACTCGCGAACTAGCCATTCAAGTATCAGAGGAACTATATAAAATCGGTGCTGTCAAGCGGGTGCGTGTGCTACCGATCTACGGCGGACAAGATATTGAGCGGCAAATTCGGGCGTTGAAAAAGCGACCGCACATTATCGTCGGAACGCCTGGTCGGATTATTGACCACATTAACCGAAAAACACTTCGGTTAGAGCATGTGCACACCGTTGTATTAGATGAAGCAGACGAAATGCTCAACATGGGCTTTGTGGAAGATATCGAAGCGATTTTAAGCAACGTACCGACTGAACGGCAAACGCTGCTTTTCTCGGCGACGATGCCAGAGCCGATTCGCCGCATCGCGGAGCGGTTTATGAACAATCCGCATCTTGTCAAAGTGAAAGCAAAAGAAATGACCGTTCCAAACATTGAGCAATATTACTTAGAAGTACAAGAAAAGAAAAAATTCGATATTTTAACGCGCTTGCTTGATATTCAAGCACCCGAACTAGCAATTGTGTTCGGGCGAACGAAACGGCGCGTCGATGAACTGGCGGAGGCGCTCAACTTGCGCGGATATGCCGCAGAAGGCATTCATGGCGATTTAAGCCAAGCGAAACGCTTGTCGGTACTCCGTAAATTCAAAGAAGGGTCGATTGAAATTTTAGTTGCAACCGATGTAGCAGCGCGCGGTCTAGATATTTCTGGTGTCACGCACGTGTATAATTTTGATATTCCACAAGACCCAGAAAGCTACGTTCACCGTATCGGCCGGACAGGACGGGCTGGAAAAACTGGCGTAGCGATGACGTTTGTTACCCCACGGGAAATTGGTCAGCTGCACAATATTGAACGGACGACGAAGCGGAAAATGGAGCGGATGAAACCGCCAACGCTCGATGAAGCGTTGGAAGGACAACAACGTCTTGCCATTGAAAAGTTATTGTCCATTGTCGAAACCGAAAACTTATCCTTTTATAAACGGGCAGCGGAAGAACTATTGGAAGAACATGACTCTGTTTCGCTTGTCGCAGCATGTATTAAGATGTTAACGAAAGAGCCGGACACAACCCCAGTGAAATTGACGGAAGAACCACCGCTTCCGGCGAAAAAAGAGAAAAAGCGCGTCAATCGGAAAAGCGGGCAATCGGCAGAAGCAGCTCGCAACCGTCAACCGAAAAAACGGCGCGTAGCGCGATAAAAACGATGCGTTTCGCATCGTTTTTTCCATTTTTCTATAGGAGCGTCAGTTCAGATGAACGGCGACAAACGGTGCTAAAATCGCTCCGCTGAAAAAACCGAATAGGTGCGCAATTGTATTCATATGCGGGAAAGTGAACGTCATGGCGAACCCGGCGACAAGTGCACTAAAGATAATTCGCGCCTCCTCACGATTGACCAACTGCCGATGGAAAAGCGCGAGGTAACTGTAAACGCCTAATATCCCAAATATTGCCCCTGAAGCTCCGAGATGGCTATATATGATCGGAGCGAAACAAAAGGTGGCGACATTCGCTAATATTCCGCTTCCCATATAGGTTACAAGAAACAGCTTTTTTCCGATCATTTTTTCTAACATTGGCCCAAAAAGCAACAAGGAAAAGGAATTGGCGACAACATGTCCGAATTGAACATGCAAAAAAAGGGAAGTCGCAAGTCGCCAATACTCTCCTTCAGCAATTGCGGCATTGAACCCGACGAACGTATCGAGAAAACGATCGGCTAATGGATGGGGAATGGTAGTGAATAAAAAAGCGAGAATGTGCACCGCGACGATGGTAGAAACGATTGGATACGAGCGAACAAACGTCAGCGGTGATTCTGTGCGAATAAACATCGTATCGCTCCTTTGATAGCTTGGTTATACAAATATATGCAAAAAAAGGGAGGGTAGAAGTGTATGATTGTCGGAATCGGCATCGATATTATCGAATTAGCACGAATCGAGAAATTCATTGAACAGGAAAAATTTATTGCCCGCATTTTAACGGAACGGGAAAAAACGCTATTTGCTCGCTTGTCTGGACGACGAAAAGTGGAATTTTTAGCTGGGAGGTTTGCGGCAAAAGAGGCCTATGCGAAAGCACTCGGGACAGGAATCGGAAAAGAAGTATCGTTTCAAGACATCGAAGTGATAAACGATGAGTATGGGAAACCGATTATTGTATCGTCCATCGAACATCAGGTGCATGTTTCTATTTCCCATAGCCGTGAGTATGCCGTTGCCCAAGTAATTATTGAACGCTTGTCATGCTAGTCTGCATATTCACCCAAGCTGTCTCATATATTGGTAGTGCAAAAAAGGAGCGCGTCTCCTAACGCTCATATGAGGCAAAGGGGTTGAAAACATGAGGAAAAACTTGTTTCGCGTATTGTTAGGCATCATGTTGCTTATCGCATTAGCTGGATGCGGGACAAAATCACAAGGCGATGTCATCAAAGCACTCGATGAAAAAGTGAACGACCTTACTAGCTATCAAGCGAAGGCGAAGCTGACGCTGAAGACGGGAACAGAGCCGCAAGTATATGACGTCGAGATTTGGTATAAAGAGCCGGCGTATTACCGTGTAAGCTTGAAAAACGCAGAAAAAGATCAAAGCCAAATGATTTTACGCAACGACGAGGGAGTGTTTGTCATTACCCCTGCGTTGAACAAAACGTTCCGTTTCCAAAGCGATTGGCCTAAAAACAGTAGCCAAGCGTATTTGTATGAATCGCTCATCAAAGACATTTTAAGCGACAAAAAAGCAAACTTTAAAGCGACAAAAGATTATTACGTCTTTGAAACAAAAACAAACTACCCAAACAGCAAAATCATTCCACGCCAAGAAATTAAATTAAGCAAAAAAGACTTGTCACCAGTATCTGTTAAAGTGATGGATACCGATATGAACGCCTTATTAACCGTTCAATTTTCCAAAGTAGAATTTAATAAAAAATTTGACAAAGATGCGTTTGATACGACGAAAAATATGACAGGTGCTCGTCTCGAAATTCCAACGATGGCAAAACCGAAAAACGAGGCATCAGAAGTGATGTATCCAGTCAACTTACCAGAAGGGGTTGAACAAATCGACGAAAAAGAAGTAGCGACAGAAAACGGAAAACGGATGATTATGACGTTCGGTGGGAAAAAAGCGTTTACGCTCGTGCAAGAAACAGCGCGTGTGCTTCCAGCATCTAATACAGCTGTACTAGTCAACGGCGAACCTATCGATTTAGGGTTTGCGGTCGGAGCATTGACCGATCATTCGCTGACTTGGACGTACAAAGGGATTGAGTTTATGATTGCTTCCAATGAGTTGACACGAGAAGAAATGGTGATGATTGCCCGTTCTGTGCAAGGGAAAGCAGTGAAATAGCAACGTTCGTGCAGGCTCTTTCGGTGAGCCTGTTTTCTTTTTGGTTGACATCGCTTCACTGACCGATAATAATTTTTTTATAACTAAGGGGAGAAGGAAGGGTTGACACCATGTTTCACCGAGATACTTGGGCAGAAGTGGATTTGGATGCGATTTTTCATAACGTTGCTTCTTTGCGAGCGTTTTTACCGAAAGAAACGGCTATTATGGCAGTCGTGAAGGCGAATGCGTATGGCCATGGCGATGTGCAAGTGGCCAAAACAGCTTTAGAGGCTGGAGCATCGCATTTGGCAGTTGCTTTTTTAGACGAAGCACTTGCACTGCGGCAAAAAGGCATCCATGCGCCGATTCTTGTTTTAGGGGCAACCCGACCAGAAGATATTGATTTAGCTGCTCAAAAACAAATCGCACTCACTGTCTTCCAACAAGAATGGCTAGAGAAAGCGAAACAGCACCACCAAAGCGGCTTGCCGGTGTCGTTTCATTTGAAGATGGATACAGGGATGGGGAGATTAGGCGTAAAAGAAGAAGCAGAGACGAAGCGCATCGTGGCGATGATGGACGATCATCCGCATTTTTTGTTTGAAGGAGTGTATACTCATTTTGCGACAGCGGATGAAATTGATACGGATTATTTTTCTTTTCAATATGAAACTTTTTTACGCATGCTCGAATGGCTACCGTACCGGCCGAAATGGGTTCATTGCGGAAATAGTGCAACAAGTCTACGATTTCCAAATAAAGTGTTCAATATCGTCCGCTTTGGGATTGCGATGTACGGACTATCCCCGTCACTTGCCATGAAATCGTATTTACCGTTTACATTAAAGGAAGCGTTTTCCCTTCATAGCCGTGTTGTTCACGTAAAACGTCTATTGCCTGGAGAGAAAGTGAGCTACGGTGCCACATATACAGCAGAAAAAGAAGAATGGGTAGGGACGGTTCCGATTGGTTATGCGGATGGTTGGATTCGAAAACTTCAGAACTTTCGTGTATTAGTAAACGGGGAAAAGGTACCGATTATTGGGCGAATTTGCATGGATCAACTAATGGTTCGATTGCCGTCATACGTACCAATAGGAACAAAAGTCACCCTTATCGGTCAACAAGGGGAGGAAAAAATTACGATAGATGAGGTGGCGCAATATTTAGACACCATCAACTACGAAATCCCTTGTACGATAAGTTACCGCGTGCCTCGTATTTTTTTGCGAAACAAGAGTATAATGGAAGTGAGAAATGCTGTTTTAGATGGCAATAATGTATAAATAAACATTTTTTTCAGACGATAACGGATAGAAGAGAAGGAAATTAACTTTGCAGCGCCTTCATTTAGTGGTATTATAAAATGGGAGCGATGAATTGGCTGCAGTTTCGTGGAGGTGTATGTTCGTGTCTGAATCTAGCGCAACAACGGAAATCGTCGTTCGCTTGCCCCAAGCGCTGTTAACTGAATTGGATGGCCTTGTCAAACAAGAGAACGGTAATCGCAATGAGCTCATTTACCAAGCGACAAAAATGTATATTCGCGAACGGAAAAAACGGCAAATTCGCGAGGCAATGAGACGCGGTTACATGGAAATGGCAAAAATCAACTTATCAATTGCATCGGAAGCGTTTCTTGCAGAATATGAGGCCGACCACACCGTTGAACGTTTAGTTAGCGGGGGGTAATGCTTTGATTGTCAAACGTGGCGACGTTTATTTTGCGGACCTTTCCCCTGTCGTTGGCTCAGAGCAAGGAGGCGTTCGTCCGGTATTAGTTATTCAGAATGACATTGGAAATCGGTTCAGTCCGACTGTCATTGTGGCGGCGATTACGGCCCAAATCCAAAAGGCGAAGCTGCCGACACATGTGGAAATTGATGCGAAACGCTATGGATTTGAACGCGATTCCGTCATTCTTTTAGAACAAATTCGGACGATTGACAAACAGCGGCTAACGGACAAGATTACGCATTTAGATGACGAAATGATGGATAAAGTAGACGAAGCACTTCAAATCAGCTTAGGACTTATCGACTTTTAATCGGAAAGGGCAGGTCGCGTTCGATCTGTCCGATGAGAATATGAACGGTTTAAGGAAAATAGCTGCATCATTTGTAGCTATTTTTATTTTTTGTTAAAATAACCATTATTACATGGTTGGGGGTTAATGAGTTTGGAGAAAAAAGAAGCGCTTATTCATGTCATTGCGAACGAATTAAAACTTTCGGTGCAACAAGTAAATAACGTGATCTCGCTTTCGGAAGAAGGGAATACGGTTCCGTTTATTGCCCGTTACCGGAAAGAATTAACGGGCGCTTTAGATGAAGTGCAAATTCGTGATATACTTGAGAGATGGAGCTATTTGCAACATCTCGAGCAGCGAAAAGAAGAAGTGATCCGCCTAATTGATGAGCAAGGGAAATTGACAGGCGAGTTAAAAGACGCCATCAACAAAGCAACGAAATTGCAGCAAGTAGAAGATTTATACCGGCCATATAAGCAAAAGCGGCGAACGAAAGCAACGATCGCTAAAGAGAAAGGGCTAGAGACGTTAGCAGAATGGCTCCTTTCTTTTCCTATGGCTCCACTCCCGAAAGAAAAAGCGAAAGAATTTATTGATGTTGAAAAAGGGGTAGAAACGGACGAAGAAGCGTTGCAAGGCGCAAAGGATATTATCGCAGAGCGCATTTCAGATGATGCCTCCATTCGACAATGGGTTCGCGCGCAAACGTGGAAAAAAGGCGTTGTGGTCGCAAATGGGAAAGACGTAGAAAAAGACGAAAAGAACGTATACGAAATGTATTACAACTACGAAGAACCAGTGCATAAAATCGTCCCTCATCGAATTTTAGCGCTTAATCGCGGCGAAAAAGAAGATGTGTTGCGTGTGTCGATTCAAGCACCAGTCGAAGACATTATTCATTACATAAAAACGAACGTCATTGGCAATGAACAATCTCCAGCTGCGCCTTTTGTCGCAGATGCAATTGAAGATAGCTACAAACGATTAATCGAACCATCGATTGAGCGGGATATTCGCAATGAGCTAACCGAAAAAGCAGAAGAGCGAGCCATTCATATTTTCGCTGAAAATTTACGGAATTTATTATTGCAGCCACCGCTAAAAGGAAAAATTGTGCTCGGAGTCGACCCTGCATATCGTACAGGTTGCAAACTGGCGGTCGTTGATGAAACAGGGAAACTACTGAAAATTGACGTTATTTACCCACATCCGCCGCAAGCGAAGCGAGAAGAAGCGGAACAAAAATTAGTTCGTCTCCTTCAAGAATATGGGGTGCAAATGATTGCGATTGGCAATGGCACCGCCTCACGGGAAACAGAGCAATTTGTTGCAGACACGCTCCGGAAGCTTAACCGAGAAATTTTTTATCTTATTGTGAACGAAGCAGGTGCAAGCGTCTATTCGGCTTCCGATTTAGCGCGCCAAGAGTTTCCGGATTTACAAGTCGAGGAGCGAAGCGCTGTTTCTATCGCGCGCCGCGTCCAAGACCCGTTGGCAGAGCTAGTTAAAATTGACCCAAAATCAGTCGGGGTCGGTCAATATCAACACGACGTTTCGCAAAAGAAATTAGAAGAATCGCTGCGGTTTATCGTCGAAACAGTAGTAAACCAAGTCGGTGTTAATGTGAACACCGCCTCTGCTTCATTGTTGCAATACGTATCAGGACTATCGAAAGCGGTGGCGGAAAACATTGTAAAACGAAGAGAAGAACAAGGGAAGTTTAAAAATCGCAACGAGTTAAAAGCCATTCCACGGCTTGGGGCAAAAACGTATGAACAGTGTATCGGTTTTTTACGCATTATGGATGGAGAAGAACCGCTTGATCGAACCCCGATCCATCCTGAACGATACGACGAAGTAAAAAAATTGCTTCATCAAATCGGGTTCACGACGTCAGACATCGGAAGCGAAGCGCTGCGTGACGCGCTACAAAAACTGCGATTGAAAGAAACAGCCGAGGCGCTCGGGATCGGCGAACTAACGTTAAAAGACATTGTCGATGCCTTAATTCGACCAGAACGCGATCCGCGTGACGAATTGCCAAAACCGCTGTTACGAAAAGACATTTTAAAAATGGAAGATTTGCAAAAAGGGATGGAACTTGAAGGAACAGTACGTAACGTCGTTGATTTTGGCGCGTTTGTCGATATCGGTGTCAAGCAAGACGGCCTTGTCCACATTTCTAAATTAAGCAAACAATACGTCCGTCACCCATTAGACGTCGTATCAGTAGGAGAAGTAGTAAAAGTTTGGGTCGACAATGTCGATGTAGCAAAAGGGAGAATCTCACTGTCAATGCTTCCACCGGAATAAAGAAAAGCGGAGGCGACTGATTAGCTCTCGAAGCCAAATGTTCTTCCGACGAGAAGCGCTTTTTGCTTCGACGGAGGAAGGTTGTTTGGCACAAGAGAGCTAGGAGCCGAAGCTAGACAATAAGAAAAGCGGAGAACGGTCCTTGGCGCAGCCAAGGAAACATCTGACGACAGCGCAAGCTTTCGACGAAGACGAGCTTGCACGTCGAACGGAGAAAGCGAAGCAGAGGAGGATGTTTGTTCGAAGCTAGACAATAAGAAAAGCGGAGGCGACTGCGCAACTCTATATCGTATAAAAAACACTGCTTTTATGAGCAGTGTTTTTTATGATAAAAAAACCAACACTGATTTAACAATTTAATTTGATACCGATTTTTTTCATAATAAGCCCGCCGCATTTGATTTTTTAACCAAGTTGGCATAAAACGTACCCCCATTTCGAAAAGGTAGTATATAATGTATGTATCGAAAAACTGTCCTGTGTCAGAAAAGGTGGAAAGGGAATGGAACAAAACGAATTGCAAAAATTAGTGGAAACAATATCGTGGCAGTTTTTTCAAAAACCGTTTCGCCATCGAGCAGTATTTAATCCGAGGTTACGAACAACGGGCGGCAGATATTTATTGCGCTCTCATGACATTGAAATCAATCCGAAATATTATGAAGCGTTTGGTGAGGAAGAACTCATTTCTATTATTAAGCATGAGTTATGCCATTATCATCTTCATTTAGAAGGGAAAGGGTATCGGCACGGGGATCAAGATTTCCGGAAATTGTTGCAACAAGTGAAAGCACCACGTTATTGCCGACCGCTCCCTAACGTAAAAAGGAGCGCATCTTGTTCGTTTTATGTTTATATTTGCCTGCATTGCGGTTTAACTTATCAAAGAAAAAGGAAGATGAATACGAATCGGTATGTTTGTGGAAAATGTAAAGGGAAATTGAAAATGGTTAGGTCATAAAACGGATGAAACGAAAATTTTTAAAAACATATTGACACCTATTAAACAGATGTGTTAAATTATAAAAGCCGTCGTTGATCGACGGTAAACAATAAAAAAATAGTTGACAATTAAACAATCCCTCACTATAATAAAAACAGTCAGAACGCAATAACTCAACGAAGTGCTAATAAGTGTGTAGCGAGTTGCCTCGACACATCAAAAGAAGAGCAAACAGAGGAAGAGGCAGTAGAGGTGCATGTGCAACATTATGTGGTGAGTTAACCAAACACATTTAACTGCCATTCCGCAATAGCTCAGCGGTAGAGCAACCGGCTGTTAACCGGTAGGTCGTAGGTTCGAATCCTACTTGCGGAGCCATTGGAGAAGTACCCAAGTGGCTGAAGGGGACGGTTTGCTAAACCGTTAGGTCGTGGTTTCGCGGCGCGCGGGTTCAAATCCCGCCTTCTCCGCCACGTTGAGATATATTTTGGCCCGTTGGTCAAGTGGTTAAGACACCGCCCTTTCACGGCGGTAACACGGGTTCGAATCCCGTACGGGTCATCGAAATTGTGGGGGGATGGAAAATTACCGTCTCCCATTTTATTCGGCTATGGAGGATTAGCTCAGCTGGGAGAGCACTTGCCTTACAAGCAAGGGGTCGGCGGTTCGATCCCGTCATCCTCCATTGCTTCTGGATATATAAGGTCCCGTAGTGTAGTGGTTAACATGCCTGCCTGTCACGCAGGAGATCGCGGGTTCGAGTCCCGTCGGGACCGTCATATATAGATTGTTGGGGTATAGCCAAGCGGTAAGGCAACGGACTTTGACTCCGTGATGCGTTGGTTCGAATCCAGCTACCCCAGCCATCAATGAGCCATTAGCTCAGCAGGTAGAGCATCTGACTTTTAATCAGAGGGTCGGAGGTTCGAGTCCTCCATGGCTCACTTTTGCGGGTGTGGCGGAATTGGCAGACGCACCAGACTTAGGATCTGGCGCCTCACGGCGTGGGGGTTCAAGTCCCTCCACCCGCATGAATTACGCGGTCGTGGCGGAATGGCAGACGCGCTAGGTTGAGGGCCTAGTGGGGGCAACCCCGTGGAGGTTCAAGTCCTCTCGGCCGCATTAAAATACTTGCATTCAAAAAAGAGTGTATGGTAAAATAAGAAGTGCTGTCGTTTTTGCGCTCGTAGCTCAATTGGATAGAGCATCTGACTACGGATCAGAAGGTTAGGGGTTCGAATCCTCTCGAGCGCGCCATTTCGGGAAGTAGCTCAGCTTGGTAGAGCACATGGTTTGGGACCATGGGGTCGCAGGTTCGAATCCTGTCTTCCCGACCATCCCCTATAAAATCGCACAACATGCGGGTGTAGTTTAGTGGTAAAACCTCAGCCACGAGCGACGCATCCGTGAAATAGCGGCGAGTTGCCTCGACGCACCCGTCATCCTTGAATCGACTAGCAGAGGAAGAGGCATGAGGATGCGTTGTGTAAATAAAGGTAGTGATTAAAGAATAATATGCGGGTGTAGTTTAGTGGTAAAACCTCAGCCTTCCAAGCTGATGTCGTGGGTTCGATTCCCATCACCCGCTCCAAAAATGTTCTTTGAAAACTGAACAAAACGAAGCGTCCTCGTTAATGAACGAGTTAGACATGAGTTTGGAGTAAAACTTTCTATGG
>NZ_JAPSMC010000028.1 GCF_026847645.1 Anoxybacillus sp. J5B_2022 | reverse complement strand
TTATTTTTTAGTCGCTTAAGGCGACCTCTTTAATATATCACGTTTCGTTTTATTTAGTCAATACATTTTTTATTTTTTCGCTCGACCTCTTAAGGAAAAGTGACGATTTTTAATTTATCACATTTAAAACATTAAATCAACTATATTTTTCAGGTCATTTCATACGAACTAAAATAGGGGGCACTGTTATTTTGCGCGCCCCCTATGTAACGTTATTTATTGCGCATTTGCGGGAACAACAGTACATCGCGAATCGATGGAGAGTTTGTTAATAACATAACAAGACGGTCTATGCCGATCCCTAAACCACCGGTTGGCGGCATACCGTATTCCAATGCTTCAATGAAATCTTCATCCATCTCATGCGCTTCGTCATTGCCTTGTTCACGTTCTTTTAATTGTGCTTCGAAACGCTCTCTTTGGTCAATCGGATCGTTTAATTCAGTAAAGGCATTGGCATGCTCGCGTCCGACGATAAATAACTCAAAACGATCTGTAAAGCGTGGATCTTCCAGATTTTTCTTTGCCAACGGTGAAATTTCAACCGGGTGACCATAAATAAATGTCGGTTGAATTAGTTTATCTTCTACCTTTTGTTCGAAAAATTCGTTCACGATATGACCGAACGTCATATGCGGCGCTACTTCTACTCCATGTTCTTTCGCCAACGCGCGCGCCTCTTCATCGCTCATTTGCTTCCAGAAATCAACTCCTACGTATTCTTTAATCGCATCGACCATATGCAGCCGTTTCCACTGAGGCGTCAAATCTACTTCGTGCTCTCCGTATTGGATTTTTGTTGTCCCTAATACTTCTTGAGCGATGTGGGCAATCATGTTTTCTGTAAGGCTCATAATATCTTGATAATCGGCATATGCTTCATACAATTCAAGCATCGTGAACTCTGGATTATGACGCGTAGAAACCCCTTCGTTACGGAAGACACGGCCAATTTCATATACTTTTTCTAATCCGCCGACGATAAGGCGTTTTAAGTGCAATTCGATCGCAATACGCATATATAGCGGAATATCCAATGCATTATGATGTGTAATAAACGGACGTGCTGCCGCTCCTCCAGCAATCGAATGCATCATCGGCGTTTCGACTTCTAAATATCCATGGTTGTCTAAGTAACGACGCATCGATTGAATAATTAAACTACGCGTAATAAACGTATTTTTGCTTTCTGGATTCATAATCAAATCTAAATAACGTTGACGGTAGCGTTGTTCAATATCTTTTAATCCATGGTATTTTTCCGGCAGAGGACGCAACGCCTTTGTTAAAAGCTCATAAGACGAAACTTTAACGGACAACTCGCCGACTTTTGTTTTAAAAACGGTACCATGGACGCCAACAATATCCCCTAAATCGGACGTATCGAACAATTCGTATTGTTCTTCACCAACATCATCTTTCCGAACATAAATTTGGATTTGCCCTGTTAAATCTTGAATATGTGCAAATCCAGCTTTTCCTTTGCCACGCTTTGTCATGATGCGGCCAGCAATTGCCACTTGAATTTGTTTTTCTTCTAATTCTTCTTTTGATAAATCCCCATACAAATCGAAAAGCTCTTGCGCTTTATGGGTACGCTCGAAGCGTTTTCCAAATGGGTCGATGCCTTTTTGTCTTAGTTTGTTTAGTTTTTCTCTGCGAACTCGTAGCTGGTCATTTAATTCTTCATTACTCATAAAATTCACTCCATTTTGAAATTTTATTAAAAATACTGCCAGCAAAGGCCGGCAGTGAACGAACCGTTATTACGTCTTTCTCATTACACAGCCTGCACGTTTTGTTTTGCTTCTACTTCTTCTACAAAGTTCATTAAAAGTGAAACAAGCTCTTCGCGAGTATTGCATTCGTTAATCGCATTGCGTACTTTTGCATTTCCGCGGATGCCTTTTAAATACCAAGCAGCGTGCTTGCGCATTTCTTTGACCGCAATATGCTCATTTTTCAAAGCAATCAAACGGTCAAGATGCAAAATGCACACATCAATTTTTTCTCTGACAGAAGGCTCTGGAATCAATTCTCCTGTTTCTAAATAACGGACCGTCCGATCATCACACCGTCTACCCCTGTTTCCTCTAGCATTCGTTTTGCATCTTGAGGGGTTTGGACATCGCCATTTCCGATGACCGGGATCTTAACCGCTTCTTTGACTTGTTTAATGACGTTCCAGTCCGCTTTACCTTCGTACATTTGCGCTCTCGTTCTTCCGTGGACGGCAACGGCTTTGCCCCCCGCACGTTCGACCGCTTGAGCATTTTCGACCGCATAAATATGATGCTCATCCCATCCGATCCGCATTTTTACTGTTACAGGCTTTTCGACCGCATCAACAACCGCGCTGACGACATCGTAAATTTTGTTTGGGTCTAGCAGCCATTTTGCGCCGGCATCACATTTTGTGATTTTCGGAACAGGGCA
Source organism: Anoxybacillus sp. J5B_2022 (assembly GCF_026847645.1). Taxonomy (GTDB): domain Bacteria; phylum Bacillota; class Bacilli; order Bacillales; family Anoxybacillaceae; genus Anoxybacteroides. The sequence goes on along the minus strand of NZ_JAPSMC010000028.1, from coordinate 34,518 downwards.
GCCCATATTAATATCGATAATATCTGCGTTCGTATTTTTATCGACAAATCGCGCCGCTTCAACGAGCGTTTCCTTCTCTCCGCCAAAAATTTGCAAGCTTAACGGTTTCTCGCGTTCATCGATGTAAAGCATATCTAACGTTTTCTCATTGTTAAATAAAATACCCTTATCGCTGACCATTTCTGCACAAACAAGACCGGCTCCGAATTCTTTGACAGTCAAACGAAATGCTGAGTTGCATACTCCGGCCATCGGGGCAAGAACGACACGATTTTTGATTTCAACATTCCCGATTTTAAACATGTTCGAACCTCCTTTCTTCATCCGGCGGATAAAGTTCCTCTATTGCTATGTTTAAGCACTTTGCTGCCATTTGCAAAAACTGTTCCGTTGGCAACCGGTTTCCGCGCTCAATTTCCCCTAAAACGGATACCGACACACCTAAGTCTTTTGCAAACCGCTCTTGTGTGTATCCTTTTAGTTTTCGAAAAGCGCGAATACGTCTCCCCCACTTTTCTGCTTCCATAGGCGTACCCCTTCTTTATCCGATAGTTCATCTATCAGTAACGCTGCATGGCGTTTCATAGTTGGAATGTGTATATGTTCATCAATTTCGAGCAACGGAACTAAGACAAATGCTCTTTCTGTCATTCGTGGATGCGGAATCGTAAGTCGCTCTGTTTCAATATTTTCGTGATTATATAATAAAATGTCAAGGTCTAACGTGCGCGGTCCCCATCGTATTTCCCGTTTTCTCCCTAGTTCCTGCTCGATTTTTTGCGTCACTTCCAGCAAAGCAAAAGGAGAAAGGGAGGTCCGGATGTGAACGACCATGTTTAAAAATTTATTTTGCTGAACGTAACCGACAGGATCGGTTTCATAAATCGAAGATGTTTCGACAACTAAAATTTGCTCATACTCCGCTAATTTTTTAACAGCCTCGTGCAAATATCGCAGACGATTGCCGATATTAGAGCCGAGCGCGATATATGCTTGATTGTCCATTTAACGACCCCTTACTATCTCTACTGCGACAGATTGATAATGCCCTTTAATGGGCGGATTCGGTTTACTCACCTTGACGGTGCATTGTCCAATCGTCGGAAAAGAAGATAAAATGCGATGTGCAATTTGCTCGGCGACCGCTTCAATTAAAGTAAACTGCTTTTCTTCCACTATTTCACGGCAAATTTCGTACAGTTCCGCATAATTAATCGTATCAGCTAGACAATCTCTTTCCCCTGCTTTTTTTAAATCGGTTTCGACGATTAAATCGACATAAAAGCGCTGCCCGAGAACGTGCTCTTCGGGGATCGCCCCGTGGTAGCCATAAAACTCCATCCCGTTTACATAAATTTTATCGATGACCCCCGCCCCCTTTGCCAAGCATCGCATCCATCATTTTAGCCATTCTCGCCATCGGCAACACATCGTGGACACGAACAATGTGAACGCCTTTCGCGATGCCGAGGCAAACGGTCGCCCCCGTTCCTTCCACCCGCTCATCAACAGGCAAATCAAGAACGTGGCCGATAAATGATTTCCGCGACGTCCCTAACAACAACGGATATCCTAATTTCGCAAACTCATCCAAATGCCGCATCACTTGTAAATTATGCTCCGCCGTTTTTGCAAAGCCAATCCCAGGGTCTAAAATAATGGCTTCATCTTTGACCCCCGCTTTTTTCACGATTTCCACGCTTTCAAGCAAGTCAGAAATCATATCCGGAATTAAGTTTTCGTAGTCAGGTTGGCGACGATTATGCATTAAAATGATCGGGACGCGATAATGTGCTGCTACTTCCGCCATAGTCGAGTCCGCTTTTGCTCCCCATACATCGTTGATGATATGGGCACCTGCTTCGATCGCTTGTTTCGCTACCTCTGCCTTATATGTGTCGACGGAAATAGGAACGTTGACTTCCGCAGCTACCGCTTTCACAACAGGAATGACCCGCCGCAATTCTTCTTCCAACGACACTTTTTCGGCCCCTGGACGCGTTGATTCGCCACCGATGTCGATAATATCCGCTCCTTCGACTACTAATTTTTTCGCATGCTCTACCGCACGATCGATAGCGTTAAATCGGCCGCCGTCGGAAAAAGAGTCGGGAGTGACGTTTAAAATGCCCATAATGATCGTTTTTTGCTGAATATCGAGTGTATAACGTCCACATTGAATTGTTGTTACCATTGCTGGTCGATCCTTTCTATTAACTCATGTCTTGTCCACAAATGAGCAGCGAAGCGCTCATAATACTTCTTTAACCGCTTCGTCACCGGTCCTTCTTTTCCAAGATAGCAACGGTCATGAATCCGCACAACTGGCACAATTTCTTGAATCGAATTCGTTAAAAACACTTCGTCCGCTGTTTCTAATTCATGCAAACGATATAGCCCTTCTTCATAACAGATTTGTAAAGCGGTAAAGAGCGCCAACACAAATTGGCGCGTAATGCCGTTTAACGCTCCTGTTTCTAAAGAAGGGGTATACACGATACCGTTTTTGACCCAGAAAATATTTGAAACGATTCCTTCGGTCACGAACCCTTGTTCATTCAGAAAAATTCCTTCCATTCGCGGATCGTTGCCGATTTCTCGCTTCCCAAGGACGTTGTTCAAATAATGATGAGATTTCAACCGTTTCTTCCCTTCAGGGCTATTTCGCTTTGTCTTTAAAATCGCACATACCTTTTCTGAAGAAGCAACGGAAGGAAGGGGCTTCATATAGACAATGACAACAGGCGCAGTATATGAGTCCGTCTGCAAACCAATATCACCGACTCCGGCGGATACGTTCAGGCGCACATACACATCTTTGAGTTCGTTAGCTTGCAAAAGCTGACGAAGAACGGCCATCACTTCATCGCGATGTAGCACCAAATCAATATTCATATCCACTAAACTGTCATTGAGCCTCTCTAGATGGTCATCCAATAAAAACGGATGACCGTTATACGTGCGGAACGTTTCAAATGCACCGAGCCCGTACATAAAACCGTGATCAAACGGGGAAATGCGCGCCTCTTCTTTTCGAACGATTTCACCGTTTACATATACATACATCGATTATCGAACCCTTTTATACGTTTGAATAAAGTTTTTCAATAGTTCCATTCCATGGGCTGTCATAATCGATTCCGGATGAAACTGCACACCTTCCACCGGAAGCGTTTTATGACGGATGGCCATAATTTCATCGTCTTCTGTCCACGCAGAAATCTCTAAGCAGCTTGGCAACGTTTCTTTCTTCACAATAAGCGAATGATAGCGAGTAGCTGTAAATGGAGTAGGAATACCGGAAAAAATCGTTTTTCCATCGTGAAAAATTTGCGATGTTTTTCCGTGCATTAACTTTTGCGCGCGAACGACTTCGCCCCCAAACACTTGCGCAATGGACTGATGGCCCAAGCAAACGCCGAAAATCGGAATTTTCCCCGCAAAATATTCGATCGCTGACAAGCTAATCCCCGCTTCATTCGGGCTGCACGGCCCCGGCGAAATCATCAAAAAATCGGGGCGGAGCGCTTCTATTTGTTCAATCGTTACTTCGTCGTTTCGCTTAACGATCAGCTCTTCGCCTAACTCCCCTAAATATTGCACTAAGTTGTACGTAAACGAATCATAGTTATCAATCATTAAAATCATCCGTCTCACCTCGTCATAATTCTACTTCGCTCATCTCTTTCGCTTTCCATAAGGCAATCGCCTTCTTTAAACATTCTTTATATTCGTATTCCGGGCGTGAGTCGATCACAATTCCTGCTCCGGCTTGCACATGCGCCAATCCGTCTTTGGCGATCATCGTCCGAATGGCAATATTCAACTCCATATCTCCGTTAAAGCCAATCCAACCGATCGATCCTGTATAAATGCTGCGTCTTACCGGTTCCAATTCCTCGATAATCTCCATTGTACGCACTTTTGGTGCGCCGGTAATCGTTCCGCCAGGAAACACCGCTTGAATGACATCAAAAGCGTCTTTCCCGTTTTCCAGCTCACCTGATACGTGTGACACAATGTGCATCACATGAGAATACGCTTCAATGGTCATCCATTCATCTACTTTTACTGTACCATATTTGCATACTCTTCCTAAATCATTTCGTTCTAAATCAACAAGCATAAGATGTTCGGCCCGCTCTTTTTCATTCGCGAGCAGCTCATTGGCAATTTTTTGATCTTCTCCCGCCGTTTTTCCGCGCGAACGCGTTCCAGCAATCGGTCTCGTGCTCACGTGCGGTCCTCGTTTTTTCACGAGCAACTCCGGCGAACCACTCACTACTTGGAAGTCCGGAAAGTGAAGGTAAGCCATATACGGAGAAGGATTTAATAGGCGCAGCTTTTCATAAATGTGAAAAGGGTGTGTACGTAACGGTTTTGACTGCCTTACAGATAAGTTTACTTGAAATACGTCGCCTTGGGCGATGTATTTCCGGACCTTTTCAACCGCCTCCATAAACTCCGCTTCCGTCATTGAAACAGATTCATGGTTCGCCGGTGGAATAAATGACATTGGCTCAATTTCTTCGTTCTCCCTTAACCATAGCGACTCATAGAAAGAAAGGCGTTTTTCTGCTTCTTCCCGTTTTCCCTCGGCATAATGGGTCATCAAATGTAATGCCTCTTCTTCATGATCATAAACGAAGACATCGTCAAAAATAAAAAAATATAAATCAGGAAGTTCAAGGTCATCTTTTGCCTTTGAAGGCAACCGTTCGATATAACGAGCGCAATCATAGCTAATATACCCGATCGCTCCGCCTTGAAAATCTGGACCGTCATGAACGAATTCCGCTTTCCATTGCGCAAACCACTGTTTCATTAAATGCAGCGGATTCCCTTTCAGTCGAGTTTCTTCACCTTTATACTGAATCACTAGCTCCTCGCCTTTTCCTTGCACAATGCCGACCGGGCGCATTCCGATGATGCTATAACGTCCCGCACGGCCGCTTTCTAACAAAACGTGGTATGGCTCGTTTTGGATGAGCGATTTATATTGTTTAAACCAATCTCGCTGTTGATAAGAAACTTTCCGTCCTAATATTTTCCGCAGTCCCATAAGAGGCGGTTACACTCCTTCCTTTGTTGCCACATACAAACACACACTTGTTTTTGCATCTATATAAGTTGAAATTTTGTTTTACATCCAGCGGATCACTTCACCACGTTATATCATATCGGTTTGTATTTAGATGAAAACGGAAACGAAAAATCGGAAATTCTTTATTGCAACTTATATATCGAAAAAGTTTGTGTCCAAACTTAGTTATACATCACCTATTGTACTATAAAAAAATTTCGACAGGGAGTATTCCCTGCCGAAATGTTGCTTTCCTTATTCTTCGAATTGATACAAAGCCGTGCTTAAGTAGCGTTCGCCGTTACTTGGAATAATCGCCAATACTTTTTTCCCTTTTCCAAGCTGCTTCGCTACTTTTAATGCTGCGTGAATAGCCGCACCAGATGAAATCCCGCCTAAAATTCCTTCTTCCCGCGCAGCGCGGCGAGCCGCTGCAAACGCTTCTTCCGTTTTGACGGTAATGACTTCATCGTAAATTTCCGTGTTTAAAATGTCCGGTACAAACCCTGCGCCAATTCCTTGAATTTTATGCGGACCTGGTTTTCCGCCTGACAATACCGGGGAATCAGCTGGCTCAACCGCATAAATTTTAATGTTTGGATACGCTTCGCGAAGCACTTCACCGGCTCCGGTAATCGTTCCACCTGTACCGATTCCTGCGACAAACGCATCAAGCTGGTCGCCCATTTGCTCGACAATTTCTCTTCCCGTCGTTAAACGGTGAATTTCTGGGTTTGCTTCGTTTTTAAATTGTTGCGGCATAAAGTATCCATGCTCGTTTGCAAGTTCTTCCGCTTTGCGAATCGCCCCGCGCATTCCTTCGCTTCCTGGTGTTAATACTAGCTCCGCACCATAAGCGCGCAATAAATTACGGCGCTCTAAACTCATTGTATCCGGCATAACAAGAATAGCTTTATACCCTTTAGCTGCGGCTACCATCGCCAACCCGATTCCTGTATTGCCGCTCGTCGGCTCAATAATGGTATCGCCTGGCTTTAATTTCCCTTCTTTTTCGGCTGCTTCAATCATCGCCAAAGCAATCCGGTCTTTGACGCTGCTTCCTGGATTCATAAATTCTAATTTCACATATACATCTGCGCTGTCTTCATCAACGATGCGATTTAATTTAACTGCTGGCGTATCCCCGATTAATTCTGTAATGGAATTTACTGCACGTGCCATATTATCCACCCCTAATCCCGAGTAATTTTATCGAATTTATTTAAAATTTATCAGCTATTTTATCAATTGTCAATTATTTAATTTTTTAATTTTTTTTGGCTCTTCACCGAAAGTTGTACTTGACTATTTCAGAACACGCCTTCTCTGTACTTATAAGGAAAAATCAGTAAATCAGATTTTTCGTACACGGCGGCTCAAGAAAATCCCCCGCTTGTCAAGTACATGTTGTGGTGATGAACCTTTTTTTTGACGGTCACTCCGCAAGCCGCTTAAGTTTTTCTAAATCTTCTCTCGTAAAGCGGTACGTTTCGTTGCAAAAATGACACGATGCTTCTGCATACCCTTCTTCGTCAATGATGTCTTGAATTTCTTTAGGGCCTAAACTAATGATCGCATCCGCAATCCGCTCGCGCGAACAGCGGCATACAAAAGCAACCGGAAGCGTTTCAAGAATTTTGACATTTCCTTTTCCGAGCAGTTCTTCTAAAATTTCTTCAGGCGTTAACCCTTTTTCAATCATTCTTGAAACCGGAGGAATGGACTTCAGCCGTTGTTCGATTTTATCAATCGTTTTTTCTTCTGTGTCAGGCATAAGCTGAAGAATAAATCCTCCAGCGGCGAGAATCGTGCCGTCAGGATTAACTAATACTCCTACTCCGACAGATGAAGGGATTTGCTCAGATGAAACAAAATAGTACGTAAAATCTTCCCCGAGCTCTCCAGACACAAGCGGAACTTGCCCTGTAAAAAAGTCGCGCAGCCCTAAATCTTTCACCACCGTTAACATGCCGTTTGTCCCGACAGCTCGGGCAACGTCTAGTTTTCCATGCTGATTTAACTCAAAGTGAACGTGAGGATTCGTCACATACCCCCTCACTTCCCCGTTGGCGTTGCTATCGACGAGAATGGCGCCAATCGGGCCGCCCCCTTCAATTTTAATCGTCAGTTTACTGTCGCCTTTTAGCATCGCACCCATCATGACACCGGCTGTCATCGCCCGGCCAAGAGCAGCTGAGGCAGTCGGCCATGTTTGGTGGCGGCGCTGCGCTTCGCCGACCGTCTCTGTTGTTCGCACAGAATACGCTCTTACTTGACCGTCATACGCTAACGCTTTTACTAAATAGTCTGACATATTTGCTCACCTTTTCCTATTTTTTGTCTACATTTTTCATATAAAGAAGATGCAATCCTTTTAATGTTAAAAATGGATCGACAATATCAATAACGCTTGATTCGTGTGCAATGAGAGAAGCTAATCCTCCTGTTGCAATCACTTTAGGTGGGATCGTGCTTTTTTCTTTCATTCGCGATACGATTCCTTCGACTTGTCCGACATATCCGTACAATATGCCTGCCTGCATCGCACTTACCGTATTTTTCCCGATAATATCATCCGGGCGAGCGATTTCAATACGTGGCAATTTAGCTGCCCGTGAATATAGCGCTTCAGTCGAAATCGTAATTCCCGGTGCAATCGCCCCCCCCATATATTGTTTATGTTCATTAATATAACAATACGTCGTCGCTGTCCCGAAATCGACAATAATGAGCGGGCTTCCGTACAAATGAATGCCTGCAACAGCGTTGACAATGCGGTCCGCCCCTACTTCTTTCGGATTATCATATTTAATATTCAGTCCGGTCTTAATCCCAGGTCCGACAATCAATGGCTTAATGTGAAAGTATTTAACGCACATCCGTTCAAGCGCAAACATAATCGGAGGCACAACGGAGGAGATAATGATGCCGTCGATATCGGAAAAGTCAAGACCAACATGATTGAGAAGCGCTTTAATCGTCATGCCGTATTCATCTTCCGTTTTCCCTCGGCTCGTTTCAATGCGCCAATGATGTTTTAGCTCATCCCCGTCATACACTCCTAAAACGGTATTCGTATTGCCGACATCTAACACAAAAATCATCGCTTCATCCCCACTTCTCACAAATTCTTACTTTTCTCATCATACCATAAGAGTTGCTCTCAACGGTAAAAAAAGATGCCCCTGTAAAAGAGACATCTTATTCTTCTTTCTTTGTATGGATATTTACTTTTACGTCATCCTGCTTCTCGTGATTTCCGTTGCGATTTGGCAAAGTTCCATGCTCGAACAAATGTTTAATTTGCTCTGCATCCAACGTTTCTACTTCTAGCAACGTTTGAGCGATCAGTTCTAATTTGTCGCGATTTTCCGTTAAGATGCGTTTTGCCTTTTCATAACATTCTTTAATGATTCGTTGAATTTCTAAGTCGATCTCATAAGCGATTTGGTCGCTGTAGTTTTGTTCATTATGCAAATCGCGCCCTAAAAACACTTGACCGTGAGACTGGCCGAACTGCATCGGGCCAAGCTTATCGCTCATTCCAAATTCCGTTACCATTCGGCGAGCAATGTTAGTGGCGCGTTGGAAGTCGTTGTGCGCTCCGGTACTGACCTCATTGAACACAATTTCTTCGGCAACACGACCGCCTAACAAGCCGGCAATTTTGTCTAACAGCTCCGGTTTTGTCATAAAATAGCGATCTTCTTTTGGCAACATGACTGCATAGCCGCCCGCTTGACCGCGCGGAACGATCGTTACTTTATGCACCATTTCCGCATCCGCTAACACCATGCCGATCACCGTATGGCCTGCCTCATGGTATGCGACAATGCGACGCTCTTTTTCCGATATGACGCGACTCTTTTTCGCCGGTCCAGCAATAACGCGATCTGTCGCCTCATCAATGTCGCTCATATCAATTTTCTTTTTATTTTGCCGTGCTGCGACAAGTGCCGCCTCATTAAGCAAGTTTTCTAAATCTGCTCCAGAAAATCCTGGCGTACGCATCGCGATCGCTTTTAAATCGACCGACTCATCCAACGGTTTATTGCGAGCATGTACCCGAAGTACCGCCTCACGTCCCTTCACGTCTGGACGGTCCACCGTAATTTGACGGTCAAAGCGGCCCGGGCGCAACAATGCAGGGTCTAAAATATCTGGGCGGTTCGTTGCGGCGATAATAATGATGCCTTCATTGCCGCTAAATCCATCCATTTCAACAAGCAATTGGTTGAGCGTTTGCTCGCGCTCGTCATGGCCGCCGCCAAGTCCGGCGCCGCGCTGACGACCGACAGCGTCGATTTCGTCGATAAAAATGATACAAGGCGCATTCTTTTTCGCTGTCTCAAACAAGTCGCGGACGCGTGACGCACCGACACCAACGAACATTTCCACAAAGTCTGAACCGCTGATTGAGAAAAACGGTACGCCTGCTTCTCCTGCTACCGCCCGCGCTAATAACGTTTTCCCTGTCCCCGGAGGCCCGACAAGCAAAACGCCTTTCGGAATGCGAGCTCCAAGCTCGACAAATTTGCGCGGATCTTTTAAAAATTCAACGATTTCCACGAGTTCCTGCTTTTCTTCATCCGCTCCAGCGACATCGCGGAAACGCACTTTTTTCTTATCTTCGCTATAAAGTCTTGCCCGGCTTTTGCCGAAATTCATCACCCGGCTGCCGCCGCCTTGCGCCTGATTAAGCAGGAAGAAGAACAGAATAAAGATGATAACAAACGGGATAATGGAAGTAAAGAACGTGACCCAGCCGCTCGTTTCATCTGCCGGCATCACTTCCACTTTCGTCCGTTTCGCTGCTACATCAATCCGGTTTAAAATCGGATCGCTGTTCATGACATACGTCGAAAAATATTGCCCTTCGGCATATGTTTTCAACTGTCCTCTAATTTCATATACGCCGCGTTCCGGCTTCATGGAAAACGACTTAACATCGCCGTTTTCAAGGTGTGTGATAAAAGCATCGTACGTCATCGGCTCCGTCCGTTGGTTGCTTCCGTTAAAGAAGCTGACAACTCCAATGACAACGAGAAAAATCAGTAAATAAAAAATCGTATTACGGAAGATCCGATTCATTTCTTGCCTCCTCCCATATAAAACACACTATACTCAATAGTATCATAGAAAATCATTCCAATACAACCAATTCGCCGTACGGACGGATCACTTATTACTGTATACTTCCGGCTTTAATACACCGATGTAAGGAAGGTTCCGGTATTTCTCGCAGTAATCTAATCCATACCCAACAACAAACTCGTCTGGAACAATAAAACCTACATAATCAGCTTCAATGTTTGCTTTACGTCCAGAAGGTTTATCTAAAAGCGTGACAATTTTGATTGATTTGGCCTTCCGATAGCGGAACAATTCCACTAAATAGCTTAACGTTAAACCGCTATCGATAATGTCTTCAATAATTAAAATGTCGCGCCCTTCAACAGAGGTGTTTAAGTCTTTTAAAATTTTGACTTCTCCCGACGAAACAGTCGCATTTCCATAGCTCGATACATCCATAAAGTCCATTTCTAAATATGTATCAATATGTTTCAACAGATCGGCCATAAAAGGCAGCGCTCCTTTTAAAACGCCGACAGCCAGTGGAAAACGCCCTTCATACTCTTCTGTCAACAGTTTTCCCAATTCTTTTACTTTTTCCTGTATTTGTTCTTGCGTTACTAAAATTTTTTGAATATCTTGATTCATCCCCATTTTCATTTCCTCCTAGATGTTCATTGCTCTTTATAGTGTAATACAAGATAGCTCGTTTTTGTAATATCAGTTGCTTCAAAAGCAGATTTTTTTAGCTTTGGCAGCCATAAAATCCTCCCTTGCCCATCTTCCACCACCGGCCAAATATCACGATCATGAAGCGGGATTTTATTTTCAATAAAAATTTCCTTAATTTTTTTCGTACCGTCCATCCCTTTTACCGCCATCCGATCGCCGGCGCGTCTCGTACGCACGCGCAGCGGAAATACAATCGTTTCCGGATCAAGGATGAAAAAAGCGTTCCCTTTTGCTTCTTCCGGATAGTGTTCCCGAAATTCGCTGACAATTGCATGTCCGTTTGGCAAATAGATCGTCGACGGAACAGACACGTCCAACACATAAGCATTCGTTTTTTTTGCTTGAAACGTAAAATAGCAAACATCGTAAGAGCGAATGATTTTTAAACCATCTGGAAAATCTAACCGACCAGAAGGGTGGTTATTCATTAACAAAGTTAAGGCATTGCTTATATGTATGGAGGACAAAGAAGAAGGAATACTCGCATAGAGATAGTTCAATATTAGTTGAATCCCTCTTCTTTGTAAAGGCTTTGGCATTGTTTGAAACGGACGGATTTGCAGCCTAATTTCACCAGGCTGTTTTTCCATTACCTTATTCATCGCTTCGTTCGTTAATTCCTCTAAAAACGCCTCGTCTTCAAGCACCGTTTCGCTGTAGTGCTGGAATCGCTCATGAACGCGCGGATTTTCTTTTTTTAAAAAAGGGAGCAATACGTGGCGAAACCGATTTCGAGTGTAATCATCTTTTTCATTGCTAACATCATAGCGCGGCTGAAGACCATGCTCATGACAATACGCTTCAATCTCATGGCGGCTGACGCATAAAAACGGTCGGATAATGTATCCGCGGTGAAATGGACGTTTAAATGGAATGCCAGCATAGCCTTTTCCGCTGCTGCCGCGGACGAGCCGCATTAAAATTGTTTCCATTTGATCGTCCCCGTGATGCGCTAACGCTAAAAAGGCAGCCGAATGCTTGTCCATTACTTCTTGAAAAAAGCGATAACGGCATTCACGCGCCGCTTCTTGCGCCCCGATTTTCTTCTGGCGTTGAAAAGCAGGAACATCAATTTGTTTCGCCTCACATATAATACCGAGTTGGTCACAAAAATGTTTCACAAAATGCATATCTTCTTCCGATTGCCGACCACGAAACATGTGGTCGACATGGGCTGCAACGAGAGTGATGTTCCATTCTTGCCGAATCGTATAAAAAAAATGTAGCAAAGCAAGGGAATCCGGCCCGCCGGAAACGCCGACGACAATCGTTGAATCCGGCGTAAGCAGCTGGTGTTTTTTTATAAACGAGCGCACGGTTGAACGCATATAGCCAAAACCTCTTTAACGAATTTTCTACACTATTAATCGTATCATTAATGAAACATTTTCTCAAAAAAGAAGTTTGGATTTTAAAGAATTTGCCCATATAAATACAAAGCGTACACACATAATAGTGTCACAACAATGAAGGCCGTTTCAAGGACGCCGCTTCTTTTTTTCGATTTCTTATGATGTTGTTTTCTCGACGATGACTGTTTCGGCGCAACAAAAGGTTTGGATGGCAAATCGTCATGATGAATGGCAGCAACTAAGTCCCGTTTCATATCGATCGCCCGTTTATATGCTCCATCAATTGCCTTCATCAATACGTTTTGATATTTTCGCAACGTAGCATCCGCTCGAATCATTGTGAACAATTGCTGGCGGGTATTTTCTTTCCTTTCAAACTTTAGCGGATAGCAAGCATGAATCATAATCATCGCCACCGCGAACAAATCGTAAGCAGGATCGGCTTTTCGCGAGCCTAATCCCCAGTATCCCCGATCGTAAAATTCGGTAAACTCTTTAATGGCCCGCCCTTGCAACGTCGTTCCTCCGACATCAAGAAGACGAACGGTTGGCGGCATTCCGGCCACTAATAAATTTTCTGGTTTTAGATCGCCAAACACCCATCCTTCCTCATGAAGCTGGTCCAAAGCGGATAATAGTTGAAGTACTAAAATAACAATCCATTCTTTTCCTCTTTTTTTAATAAAAGAAAAAAATTCCTCTCCTTTTATATATTCCATCACATAAAACGGAATCGCTCGGTTTGTATAAGGATCGAACCAATCATCCATATCTAGCAAAGAAGGTCCAAGGGCGGCTCCCTGGACCTTGGAAAAACGTTTTAACACATTCACCTCAGATGTAATGGACGTGCCATTGTCGCTTAACTTTATCGCGACAAGTCCTTTCATGCTTTCTGCTAAATAAACGGCGCCATTCGCTCCGCTACCGAGCGGCTTTACAATTTTATACGCATGATTGTGCCACTTCCCAACGATCACCGTACCGACTGGTAGTTTACATAGATGATTCTTCAAAATAGGATTCATCACGGACAATCAAGCTCCTTAACGAACGTGTTTTCTGAAAATGGCTAACCGCTCGGCGCAATGCAGGGCCTGTCGGCGTAAGCCCACCGGATGTCAGTTTAGGGAATACAGACGATAGCGCTTCTAGCTTCGGAGTCCAATCTAACACTTTTTCGACATCTTCGTGCTTTCCCGGAAATACAAACACGGAAAAGAGATTGTCCCCCATGCGGGCATTTAAGCTGAGCGATAAGTCAAAAAGCGCCTCTTTTACCGTCGGAAGCTTCGTCTTCATGCTTCCGCTCGTGTCTACTAATATTAAAACTTCCAATTCGACCGTTTCGCCGAGTTCATCGACAATTTCCATCACTTCGCCGCGTTTTTCCGGCGGCAAGTCTTCCATTGATACATTAGAACCTAAAATTTGTTTCAGTTCTCGATTGACCACCCCTTGCAACGTTTGCGTCATCGCTTTGCGCGTGACCATTTGCACGGTTTGTGATAGCTGCTTTGCATAAACTACTTGGCTTATCCCACCCCCAGCCATCGCAATTCCTTCAATTTCGCGCAGCCCATTTTCATCCATCGTATCTTGGTCGAGTACGCCGATAACATTCACGGTAATTCCTTGCTCTTTCGCAAGTGCAGCCATTGCAATCGGATCTTCGCCATGGTTGGAACAACCGTCTGTAATTAATAAAATTTGCCGTAATGTTCCTTTTCGCACCTTCCATTCCCCTCCTCAATTGATGTATTCCCATCATTGCCGGAATGGAAGCAATTTATACTTACTGCGCTTTTTTCGTATACATATACGCTGGGATCGTCGCCCATTTTGGCGTATTATGTTTAATTTTCGCAACAACAACAGTCATGTCGTCTTCAATTCTTCCGGAACTTGCGCGAATGACTTCCTCCATAATTAAATCGGCGACTGCCTGCGGATCAGTTGTCTTCAATTCTTTAATTTTCCGCTTCATCCATGCTTCGTGATTTTCTACGAAAGGTCCTTCGAAGATGCCGTCGCTCATCATAATAAGCAAATCTCCTGACTTTAATTGTTCGCTTACGATTTCGAATTCGACTTCTTTAATAATGCCGATTGGCAAATTGCTCGACTCAATTTTCATCACGTTGTTTCCACGTTTAATAAAACTAGGACTCGAGCCGATTTTTAAAAATTTTGTAGAAGCGTTTTGCAAGTCGATCATCGCTAAATCTAATGTTGAAAAAATTTCATCAGTTGTTCGCAAAGAAAGGATCGAATTAATCGACTTAATCGCTACCGTTTCATCGATACCTGTTTGTAAAATTTTTTGCAATAGACGCAACGTTTCATTGCTTTCATAATGTGCTCTTTCTCCGTTCCCCATCCCGTCGCTGATGGCAATGGCGTATTTTCCCGTTCCGAGCTCAATGAGCGAATAGCTGTCTCCTGATACAAATCCTCCTCCTTTCGCTGCAAAAGCTACCCCCGTTTCCACAACAAATGCTTTCGTTGAACCGAACGCGACACGGCAATACCCATTCGGATAGACTGCACATTCCTCCCGTTTAACAACAATTGTTTCATCTAAAATATCGGAAAGCATCGGAGCGATTAACTTTTCGCATTCCCCCCGCCCTTCGCAATACGGAATGCTCATTTCAATATCGATATTGCCTTTTTCCAAACTGTAAATATCGACGTGACCGATCTCGATGCCGAACTCCTGTAATGCGTGGAAAATTTGTTCTTCTTGCAAGTAATGGTTTTCTTGCTCGCGCTGAATTTCTTGTGCAAAATCTTCCATCACTTGTGAAACGCCGAGCAGCTGTTCCGCTACAAGCTTCCGGCTTTCGCGAATTTGCCGGCGCAGCTTTTTATTCGCTTGATAATTCGCTACATCTTTTTCCATAGTGGCCACTACTTTTTTCCCTTTCACACAATGCCGATTCCATTCCCGCAACAATTGATGGTTTTGCAAAAGTTTGCCGGCATCCGCCTCGAGCATCATCTGCTTCATATACTCATAAGTTTTGTCAAACTGTTGCGACCAACACTGCTCTTTTTTAAAGCACGTTTGGCACGTTTTTTCTGTCACATTGCTGAGGAAGTAGTCAATCTCCCTCTCCTCCTTTTCGTCGCCTACAAACCGATCGTTAGAAAAACTGTTAGCAAGCGCTTGAAAAACGCGGGAAAACTGTGAAACCCGCTGTGCGGTCACATCGCGAATTTTCCGCACATATTGTTGTTGCTCGTTAACATATTCCACCGTGCCTGGAATATATTTCGCTATTTTTTCCGTCAACGTCCGCGGAGTGACTAAAAACAAAGCGGCTGCTAAGCAAGACTCAAAAATCGTTGGGACCGCCTCTGCCTTACCATTTCCGTATAGACCAATAAGTAAAGTGGCAACTAACAATCCGAAAGAGGCACCGAGTTTCTTTCCTTCTTTTAACAATCCACCTAAAAGGCCAGCAAATGCCAATAAGCTCATTTGATATAAATTATCAACGTTAGCTAAACTTAAAATAAGCCCTGTCACGACCCCTACAGTCGAACCGATCGTTGTTCCTGCTACAAACGCAAATAGTAGCACGAGATAACGCGATAAAATATGTTCAAGCGATAACTGAGATACTTCCCACCCGATGGTGCCCGTTAACATCGAAGCAAGCAAAATGACAAGCGACACAATTTCTTCGGCCCGCAACGATTGCTTGTATTTTTGTACCGCTAAAAGAGGAATGCTCTGTAGGAAAATAAGGGTGAGAACAAAACCAAGCCCTGCTTCAATAAAAGCCATCACGCTTTCATACATCGTTGGCGACCCAGCCCACAAGTACGTAACGGCTAATTTTGTAGAAAACGATAGACAAAATACAACAAAAGGAGCTATTTTCAGCGAATCGCTCCAAAATTTTTTCACTACCTGATTCAACAGCAGAAAATTGAACATGGCTGCAAACACAAACAGCGCTGTTTCGAATGATATGGTCAGCGCCCCGGCTACTAAAGCGATGAACGCCAAACCCGCTTTATCACGGCGCAGCGTATAAACTGACACAAAGAATGGCAAAGCAAATGGAATTAGCTTCGCTAAAATGAGGGCTCGTCCAAGCAAAAAGCCGATAACAAGCAAAATAAATCCCTTATGGATGAACAAATGCCCTAGCCTGACTTTCAAATGCCTCATCCAACGCGAAAAAACAGCCGATGTTTCATTTAGCGGCACCTCCGAAATTTGGTTTGTCAAACGTCTTTCGATTCTTTCCATTTCCGATCCCCACTCCTTTGCTTTTCTATTAACCCTATTATATCGCTTGAATTATCAGAAATTTGTCAAAATAGGAAAGCAATATAAAAAAGTGTTCGACGGATTTCTCGGTTATGCGCCATCGTTATACAATAGAGAACGCTTTCGGAATTCGTTTTGCAACATAAAAAAGGATGCTTCCAAATAGGAAACATCCTCTTTTTAGTGACCCGTACGGGATTCGAACCCGTGTTACCGCCGTGAAAGGGCGGTGTCTTAACCACTTGACCAACGGGCCTTATTGAAATGTCTAGCTTCAAGCGCCATCGGTGCGATGCGCTCCGCCCCACACTGCGGGGCACAACAAGTCCCCTCGGTGGGGCTTGTGCGATCTTTGCCGATAGGCAGGCGCTTTGCGCTTTTCTTTTCTATAGCGGCGGAGGGAATCGAACCCCCGACCTCACGGGTATGAACCGTACGCTCTAGCCAGCTGAGCTACGCCGCCATACAGACAATTAATATGATAATAGCGATTCACTTTTTTGTCAATATGTTTTTATCCGTTTGACACACAAAAAGCATCCAGCCGATGGATGCTTTTATACCTTCATCTGAATCGATCGATATCAACTCGTTTTTATTGACTAATCAACGCATCTGGCAGCAAGTTATCCGCGTCTCGCGCCACGACCTCCCCGTTTCGATTCCGTGTGACGTTTCAACGATGCCAAACGGTCTTCACTTTCTTTTAAAAAGCGGCTAATTTTTTGTTCGAAACTTTCTTTTGCGGCACGATCGTTTACTTTCGTACGCGGACGCTGTGAAGGCTGCGATTCTTTCGCTTTTTTAATCGATAAGCCGATTTTCCCGTCTTTCTCAACATTAATCACTCTGACATCTACTACGTCGCCAATTTTTAGATGATCGTGAATGTCTTTGACATAATTATCGGCTACTTCGCTAATATGCACCAACCCTGTTACGCCTTCTGGCAGCTCCACAAATGCTCCGAATTTCGTAATGCCCGTTACTTTGCCTTGTAACTTGCTGCCCACTTCAATCGACATAAAAAAAGTGCTCCTCCTTAAAAAATCAAAATCGTTTTCTTTATTATAACGAATATAAAAAACAAGTGTCAATAAGCCGCGCGCCTATGTCAATAGCAGCGGACTCTATTTTCCTGGAACAGCAAAAATGATTTCGCCTTCTTTTGACAAGTAATACTTTTTTCGTGCTAATTCGGCGATATACTCATCGTCATGTAGTTTTTTGATTTCCTCTTCCAGCCGCTTTTGCTGCTTTTCTAATGATTCGAGCCGCTGTTCCAACTTTTTTTGCTCGCGCATTTTCGCTTCAATGTTTACAGACTGAGAGTGGAGAATATATAAAAAGATAGCGGACAATGCGATCAACAACACGCTTAAAAACGTAAAGCGGACCATGACGACACGCCGTCTTTTCAAGGCTTTCTTTTCGTTTTGTTCATGCGCTAACACATACGAAGAATGAAGCTTCGTTACTTTATTTTTATGCAGAGCACTCACTGCGTCCACCCTCCACTCTTACTTTCGCCATTTCGAACCCCATCTTATGATCATATTCTTCCCCTTTTGTATAAATCCTGCCAACACGTGCAAAAATTTTTCAACCAGCTGCCGCCATGTAAGCGGGATCATGAACCAGAGCCATTTCCCAAGCGCTCGAATCGGCATCAGCAAGAAAACGATACAACGGTAGAGCGCTTTTAATAGAAATATGATGATCTTCCAAATAAATAACATCGCCAATATGAAAAGATGCAAAAGCAAACGGATCGGCTGCACAATAACATAATAGCATGTCCGAATAAAAAAGCGGTACAGCGCGATACAGCAACGGATGATCGCTTCCAGCAACTTTAAATACGCACGGCGAAATAAACTTTGATACGCAGCATAACCGCACAACAATGCTAAAAAAATATAAACCCGCAGCTCTCCCTCGTTCGTAAGCAATAGTACATAAAAAATTAGTAACGCTTGTAAAAGCCAAAACAAAAGGTCATGGAGAAACACGATCAAGCGTGCCCGCTTAGACCGCTGTAAAAACCGGTTATACGTATCGAGCGCGATGCCGATCCAACTGCCCATCCCGGCCATCGCAAGCATCGTTTCCAGCTGGGTCGTTAAACTCATTTGAACAACTTGCTAAAGAACCCTTTAGCTTTCTCCTGATGATGCTCATCTAGGTAAACAAGGTCAAAGATTTTTCCCTTGATCGAAACGACTCCTTTATCCACATCTAAATTTTTCATTTGTAAATTTTGACCGCGAATTGATAAAAAACCCATGACCGTTTCTAGTAAAAACTCTTCGCTGTCAAAACTTTCGACCTGCTTAACCCCGGTAATATCTAAAATCCGTCTTCCGCGCATCACGACATCATGCTCTTGAACCGATCCTTTATTCCCTTCATAATGTTGACTCATTGTTCATCCCTCGCATTCATCGTCAAAATTTCCCTCTCCTGTTTGTACTATATGTATGAATGCGAGGAATCGTTTAGAACAAGCTACGTTAGTTCGTTTTCAGCGGAAATGCGCTCTTCTTTGATAACTTCGTAAAGCCCAGCCGCTTCTTCTTTTTTCGTCGTTTCTTTTAAATCCATAATTTTGACGGTCACTTTTTTCTCTCCAAACTGAATCGTTACCTCATCACCGATTTTAACCGTTGAGCTTGCTTTAGCGGTTACGCCGTTAATCGCAATCCGCCCTTGATCCGCTACTTCTTTTGCCAACGTCCGCCGTTTAATTAGGCGCGACACTTTTAAAAACTTATCAAGCCGCATATCCAATCCTCCTATAGTCCCTTCTCTTTCGCTTCTTCCCACCATTGATCCAGCTGCTCTAGTGATAATTCCTCGATGCGTAAGCCACGTTTCTTCACTTGTTCCTCGATATAGGAAAACCGGCGGTAAAACTTCGTATTCGTCATATGTAACGCTTCTTCCGGATTAATGTTGTAATAGCGGGCAATGTTCACGAGCGCAAACAATAGATCGCCAAACTCTTCGATCCGCTTTTGTGGCGAACACTCACGTTGAAACTCTTTCATTTCTTCCTCGACTTTCTTCCACATCGGACGGACATCGTCCCAGTCAAAGCCGACTTTTGCAGCTTTCGCTTGAAATTCATACGCTTTTAACAAGTTGGGTAAACTTTTTGTGACATCATCAAGCAATGAGTCGGACCGATCTTTTTTCTCTGCTTCTTTCAAACGTTGCCAGTTTTGCACGACTTCGTCCGCATTTTGTACCGCTACATCTCCGAAAACGTGCGGGTGACGGCGGATCATTTTTTCTGTCACAGCCTTAATGACATCTTGAATCGAAAAAATCCCTTCATCCTCACCAATTTGCGCGTGCAACATCACTTGCAATAAAACATCGCCAAGTTCTTCAATCATGCCGTCATCATCTTGGGCATCAATCGCTTCAAACAGTTCATACGTTTCTTCTAGCAAATATTTTTTCAATGATTCATGCGTTTGTTTTCGATCCCATGGACAGCCATTTGGTCCGCGCAACGTGGCAATGACGCGGCGCAACATTTCAAACCGGTGATACAGCATTGTTTCATCTTTCACAGGTGGTACGTAGACGCTTGTCAAATTGTTAAGCGTCGTCACGCGATCAAGCTCGTACAAGGGAATTTCCATCACTTTTTCTTCTGCACTTCCCGCAGCTGTTACGACATATACATGATAATCATCCGGAAGCTGCTCCATTAGCGCCAGTTTCACTTCCGAAGCAATTAAAGCATCGTACACTTGGCAAAAAATGAGGTGGTTCGTCAATTGCCATTCATCTTCACGAAATGATGTCGCATCGATCAATTGAAATCCTTCCACCGGATCAATCCGTAGCGCCGTAAACAACGCATCTAGAAAGCTTTGCCCCCCTTCAATTTTCACACGGCATCGCCCTTGTTTCTCTGCTTCCAATAAAAGCTGCACCGTCTTTTCCGCTACGAGCGGGTGACCAGGGACAGCATAAAAGACATCGCCCGCTTGGACGTGCTCCAACAGCGTATAGACGATCGTTTCGTACACTTGTTCAAACGTTTCGTGCTGCTCGTACACATTATCGAATGAAGTAAAAGAAACGCCTTCTTCCGCGAGCGCCTCGACAACAGGATGTTCCTTTGTTCGCAAAAAAAGAGGCGAAGCGGTTTTTAATTTCCGGTACACACCAAGCGGTAGTTGATCAACATCTCCCGCTCCTAACCCTAAAATAAAAATCGTATTCATCGTTCATCACCCATTTTCGAAAGAAATATGCGCAATTTTTCTCCAAATGGAAAAAAGGATGCTTCTTGCGGTGAGAAAAGTTTCTCTTTTAACACCATTATAATATAAACGCTGCCGCCAAGCAGCACGCCAGCTAACGCTTGCCCCGTCGCACCTAAACGGCTCTCTCCCCAAGGTTCCGTTGCCCATATATAAAGCTTGAGCACTACAACCATTACTAATGCGGCTCTCATAACAGAATATACCTCTTTTTTGCCAAGCAACCAGATACCGATTTTTTGTTGCAACATTCGGTACAAAAAAAACGACATCAACATATAAGCAAACAACGTGGCAAGTGATGCCCCAGTAACGCCAAATAAATGGACGAACACTACATTGCCTAGCCATTTGCAACTAACGGCAATGCCCACTCCGATCACCGCAAGCCATTCATAGCCAATTCCTTGCAAAATCGCCGACATCGTCAACGACATCGTCGTAAAAAAAATCGAAAGCACTAATACAGCAAGCGACAACGAGCCATCGTCATTTTGAAAAAGCATTACATTGGTCGGACGAATTAAACACGCCAGACCAAGTGCAGCACCAATCCCGACCACCATGCCAACCCGGACGGACAAATTCGTCTTCTCTAAAATAAAAGCTTGATCACCGCGCTTCTTCGCTCCGGCAATGAGCGGGACGAGCGTCAATGAAAACGACGTGGCCACGACCGTTCCGAGTTGAAGGAGCGGTTGGCCTCGGTCGTACACCCCTTTTAACGTCTGCGCAACGTGTTCGTTAACACCGCTATCTTTGAGCAACGAAAGTAATGACATCGCATCGACAAGCTGCGTAAGCGTCAATACCATATTGGCTATACAAACCGTCAACCCTTGAACGAATAAGTATCGAACAATGGTTTTCGCATCGATTACCGCCTTTGTTTTTCGGATGTTTTTGTTTTTTAACCAATAAGCGATCAACACGAAAAGAGCAGCGAATCCTCCCGTTAACGAACCGAAAATTGCCCCAGTCCCCGCTTCGTAAAACGTATGTCCCGTTCGGATTAATACGTAAGAAAAACCGATAATTGTCCCCACTCTCACAAGCTGCTCGATTACTTGGGAAACAGCGGTCGGAACCATATCATTTTGCCCTTGAAAATAGCCGCGCAATACCGCAAGAAACGGGAGTAATAAAAACGAAAAAGCAATCACATGAAGGAGAGGGGTCAGCTTTTCATCCCCCATCCATTCCGCGAGATACGTTCCCCCGGCATATAACACAAAAAAGAAAAAAATTCCTATCGCACTTAAAAACCAAAACGATAATTGTAAAATGGCGGTAACACCTTGTCCATCGTTTTCCTCAATCCGTTCGGCTACTAGCTTAGAAATAACAACTGGATAGCCGTATGTCGCTAACGCAACCATAATGCCGTAAATCGGGTATACTTGCTGGTAAATATAAAAACCAACATCCCCGACAATATTTTGATAGGGAATGCGATAAAAAGCGCTTAATACTTTTGTCGTAAAAGCAGCGACGGCTAATATAACCGTCCCTTGCCATATTTTCGACGTTGGCGGCCGATCCATCTGTTTCACCTTCCGTTATCAATCCTAACCTTTGCCATTATACCGCAAAAGAAAAAGACAGCATAGAAGCTGTCTTGATAAAAATTATGCGTTTTGCTGGCCAGAAAACGTTGCTTTCCGCTTTTTGTGTAGGCGTTATGCTTATTGCTCCATTTGCCGCGCTAAAAAGCTGGCAGCCGTTTCGACCGCTTTATGTTCCACTTCACCAATTGTTTTGTCTTTCGATAAAATGACGACCGCTCCAATCGGATCACCGTTAGCGACAATCGGTGCGATCGTGTACGATTTCCACCGTTCCGAATGCCCGTCCACCATTTCTGCTTCCCCTTCTTCTGTGCGAAGCACCGACTGACGTTCTTCCATCACCTTTTCAAGTAAAGAACTTACGCTTTTATTGAGAAATTCTTTTTTCGAAACACCGGCAACGGCAATAAATGTGTCGCGGTCACAAATTAACACCGGATGTCCTAAACTGTCAAACAAAGCTTCCGCGTACTCTTTTGCAAAATCGCTTAATTCACTGATTGGCGAATATTTCTTTAAAATGACTTCTCCATCACGATCAACAAATATTTCGAGCGGATCGCCTTCTCGGATACGCAACGTTCTCCGAATTTCCTTTGGAATGACAACCCTTCCTAAATCATCAATTCGACGAACAATACCAGTTGCTTTCATCTATTGATGCCTCACTTTCATCTAATGATTGAAGAATACACCGATGAATCCTTCATTGAAGAATCCACCATTGTTGAAATTAGTATCCTTCACAAACCAACTTCTATACATGATGAAAGTGATTTTTGCAATTTTAGATAAAAATCCCCAACATCCATTATCGACATTTTTCCTAAACGATAAACTTATGCGGTTACCGATTTTTCATTTTGTTCGCAATCCAGTTCTTTTAGTGTTTCGTATAAAATGACGAGCCATTCTTGCGGTTTCATTCCTTTGACATAAAGGACAATTTTTAATTTTTCTCCTTCCATGCCAAAACCGAAGACGCGACCATAGCGGTTACCGATTTTTGATAAACGCTGAATTTGTACTTTTTTCGAAGCTTGCTCGGTAAATAATACATCAATTTGTTGTTTATGTTGCTTAATCGATTCAACCCCATTTTGTTTTGCATATACTTTCATTTCCGCAATTTGGAATAAATAATCGACTTCATCTGGATATTCGCCGAAGCGGTCGAGCATTTCTTCACGGAGTTCTTCCAGTTCTTCAAGCGTGCTAATCGCTTTAAAGCGTTTGTACATATTGATTTTTTGTAACTCATCATGAATATACGTATCCGGAATGTAAGCATCGACTTCAATATCGATTTCTACTTCCACCGGCTTTTCTTCTTGCGGAATGCCTCTTCGTTTTTCAATCGCTTCTTTTAGCATTTGTGAGTACAAATCAAACCCGACCGAATCGATAAATCCGTGCTGCTCCGCTCCTAATATATTGCCCGCTCCGCGAATCGACAAGTCCCGCATGGCAATTTTAAATCCGGATCCAAGCTCTGTAAATTCTTTAATCGCTTGCAGGCGTTTTTCGGCTACTTCGTTTAATACTTTATCTTTTCGGTACGTAAAATACGCATAAGCGACTCGATTCGACCGTCCGACGCGCCCGCGTAGCTGATAAAGCTGCGATAGCCCCATCCGATCGGCATCATAAACAATCAACGTATTGACGTTCGGAATATCGACACCCGTTTCGATAATCGTCGTCGTCACAAGCACATCGTATTGTCCTTCTAAAAACGCTAGCATGACGTTTTCTAGTTCGTTTTCTGTCATTCGTCCATGGGCATAGGTGACGCGCGCATCTGGTACAAGCGTCGCAATTTCTTCCGCTTTGACATCGATGTCTTCGATGCGATTATAAAGAACAAACACTTGGCCATCCCTTGCTAATTCACGCTCGATCGCTTCACGAACTAATTCTGGTGTGTACTCCATCACATACGTTTGCACCGGGAAACGATTTTCCGGCGGCGTTTCAATGATCGATAAATCGCGGACGCCGATCATCGACATATGCAACGTTCGCGGAATCGGCGTTGCCGTTAATGTAAGCACATCGATATTCGCTTTGAGCTGTTTAATTTTTTCTTTATGGCTGACGCCGAACCGCTGCTCTTCGTCAATAATTAGCAACCCTAAATCTTTAAATGTAACATCTTTTGATAACAGTCGATGCGTGCCGATCACCATATCAATCGTGCCATCTTTCAATCCTTTAATCGTTTCGGTTTGCTGTTTTTTCGTGCGGAAACGGTTGAGCAAACCTACATTAATCGGATACCCTTGAAAGCGCTCACGAACGGTTTCGTAATGTTGTTGCGCTAAAATCGTCGTCGGCACGAGAAAGGCGACTTGCTTTCCGTCCATAATCGCTTTAAAAGCAGCCCGAAGCGCTACTTCTGTTTTTCCGTAGCCAACATCACCACATAAAAGACGATCCATCGGTTTTTCGCTTTCCATGTCGCGCTTAATTTCTTCGATGGAACGAAGCTGGTCTTCTGTTTCTTGATACGGGAAGGCCGCCTCAAACTCCCGTTGCATTTCCGTATCCGGTGAAAAAGCGTATCCTTTGCTTGCTTCGCGTTCGGCATAAAGCTTAATTAAATCTTCTGCAATATCTTGTACCGATGATTCGACTTTTTTCTTGACCTTTTTCCATTCCGTCCCGCCAAGTTTGTAAATTTTCGGCTCTTTCCCTTCAGAACCGACATATTTTTGTACTTGATCAATTTGATCGACCGGAACGTATAACGTATCGCCGCCTTGGTACTGAATGTGAATATAGTCTTTATGAATGCCGTTAATTTCTAACGTTTCAATCCCTAAATATTTGCCGATTCCGTGATTGACGTGCACAACATAATCGCCGACTTGCAGTTCTGAATAACTTTTAATTCGTTCCGCGTTCGATAGTTTTTGCCGTCGAATCGGCTTTTTGACTCGTTTTTTGAACAATTCTTCTTCTGTGATGACCGCCAATTTTTGTAACGGCATTTCAAAGCCCGTATTTAAATCACCTTGCAGCAGTTGACATTTGCCATGCATGAGCGGCGCTCCTTCTGGCAATGGCGATACATCCATTTCGTAATCTTCTAAAACCGCTTGCAATTTTTTGAGCCGCTCTGTATTCGGAGCTAAAAAGACGACGGCATATTTCGCTTTTTTCCAACGTTCCAATTCTGTTTTTAACAACTCCATCTGTCCGTGAAAATTTTGCATCTGCTTGCAGGAAACGTTCACAATATTTTGCGGATGCGTATGCGGAACGTGGCGCAAAAATAGCGATAAATAAACGCGCGGCTTTTTGCATGTTTGCAATAAATCGGAAAAAGAGTGGGAGATCGGGATGTCATGAATGATTTTCCCTGCTGATAATAAGCTTGTGTACCATTCCGCCTCTTCTTTATCTAAATTTTCCGACGTTTCATAAAGCCGGCTTACTTCATCCAACAGCAACAAACCGTTTTCCGGCATATAATCTAGTAAACTAGCAGGCCAATCATAAAAAAGCGCCGAATATTTATATTGCTGTTCAATGACTTGCCCTTGTTTAAGCTGCTCGAGCTCAAATGAAATATGTTCAAGCAATAGTTGTTTCGCTTTTTCATCTTTTAATGTTTTGACGCTTTCGGAAAGTCCCTGTTCAATCCGTTCAATCCCGCGCTGCAAAACTTCCCCATATACAAGCATTTCATCGGCTGGACCGATTAAAATTTGCTCTACTTCTTCTTGTGAGCGCTGATCATCGACCGTAAACGTCCGGATCGATTCCACCTCTGTATCAAACAACTCAATCCGATACGGGAGTTCTGTAGTTAGCGGGTAAATGTCCACAATGCCACCACGAATGCTAAATTCCCCTGGCGTTGACACGGTCGACGTACGTTTATATCCCATTTGCACAAGGCGGTGTTTATACACATCTAAATCAAATTCTTTTCCCGTTTCAATCGTTAGTAAATTTTCTTCCCACAACGATTTTGGCGGCAGCAATCGGCGGATGCCGGCAACCGGGGTGACGACAATTCCTTTTTTTTGTTTCGTCCAATAATTCATCACTTCAAGTCTTTGCGCTTTTAATTCCGGGCTGGCGATTGCCATCTCTGCGGCAATCATTTCATTCACAGGATAAAGAAACACTTCCCCCATCCCAAGTAGCTGCACAAGATCATCATATATTTTTTGTGCTTGAAATAAATTATGAGCTACTACAAGGAGCGGTCTGCCTGTTTCTTTATAAATGGACGATAAAAAAACAGATCGCGCCGAACCGGATAAACCGGTAACAAGTTGTTCCCTCAGTCCCGCTTCGATTCCTTTCATAATCGATTGAATATCTTGGTTTTCTACAAAATAATGATGCAATGCGCGCACCTAACTCCCCTCCTCTCATAACAGTAAATGCAAAAACGCTTTGGTATGCCCAAAGCTCTCTACTGAATAAATTTCTCGTATTGATGCCATTCCGGATACCGCTCTAGCGCTTCTTGACAATCTTCACAAATCGTTTTGACTTGAATTTCTCCGTTTGGCAAATACGAGATCATTTCTAATCGTTCTTCTTCTGTTAAATGATGAAATCCTAGCTGTTCGCTATATAATGAAACGTGATCGAGCGTTCCGATTTTGACTCCACAATGTCGGCAATAATAATGCAGTGCCATGTCCGTAACCTCCCAATGGTCTTTCCATACATTTATTTTTTACCATTAGGGAGGAATTTATTCATGCGTTAAATTCATTCATCACTTGTAAAAATGATTGGGTAACAAATTTTTCACAAGCATCCGCCGCGCGGTCAATCGCTTGTTTGATTTCCGATGCTTCTTCGGCTTGAAATCTCCCTAATACATAATCTGTTATTTTTTGCCCGTTTTGCGGACGGCCAATGCCAACGCGAATTCGTTTGAATTGCTCTGTGCCTAAATGATGAATGAGCGATTTAATGCCGTTATGCCCTCCGGCACTCCCTTTTGTGCGCAAACGAATTTTCCCGACCGGAAGATCTAAATCGTCGTAAATAACGACGACATCTTCAAGATCTATTTTAAAATAATCGATCAGCGGGCGCACACATTCTCCTGATAAGTTCATATATGTCAACGGTTTGCATAAGATAACTTTTTCTCCGGAAATGAGATGGGAGGCAAAAACTCCGTTAAATTTTGCTTGGCTATAAGAAAGATTCCACCGCTTTACTAGTTCATCAATAACCATGAACCCGACATTATGCCTCGTCTCTTCGTACTCTTTTCCTGGGTTTCCTAAACCGACGAATAACTTCAACAGTTGATCTCCTCTCTTTCATATGCGAAAACGATTCGTGCGTACCTTTACGTAGTAGTACAAAGTGGGTGTCCCAAAAGTAACAGGACACCCTTTTGCATCACCATATATACGCGAAATACTATAGTAAAACCTTTTTAGACAGCCTCCATTATGATTCTGGTGTTGTTTCTCGCCCTTCTTCTGCTTCAGGCCGCCCAGCCTCTTGTTGTTCACCACTATGAATTTCTTCTTCTTGCTTCGGTGGTAAAACCGATGCAATGACTTCGGTCGGCTCATGATTGATCTCGTATTTCCCGTCAGTGTGAATATCCCCGACCGTCAGCGTATCGCCGACTTGCAAATGAGAAATGTCGATGTCAATCGAAGGCGGAATGTTCGCCGGCAACGCGCGAATGGACAGCTGATGCAACGATTGTTGCAATACGCCGCCATCTTTCACACCGGCTGCATCTCCGATCAAATGCACGTTCACGTCAACATCTACCTCTGTTGACATATCGACCGCTTGAAAATCGACATGGATGATTTCACTGCGAAGCGGGTCTTTTTGAATGTCGCGAAGCAAAGCAGAATGGCTTTCTTCGTCTACTTTTAGCGTAATTAAAGCATTGCGCCCTGCCTCGCGAATCGTTTTAATAAAATCAGCCGCATTCACAAAAATCGCTTTATTGTTTACATTTTTCCCATAGAGTACACCCGGAATGTTTCCTTGTAACCGAATGGTCCGAAGATAAGAACGTTTGTCTTCTGCCCGCTTTTTCGCCTCTAATACAGCCACGAATGATCACCCTCCTGTTTTAGAATCTACGGATTACTTTGTCCTAAAACAAGAAGATTTAAACATCCGTTTCAATTAATCGAATAAAGCGCTAATGGATTGTTTTTCATAAATGCGAATGATCGCTTCTGCAATCAAAGGAGCAACAGATAACTCTACAATTTTATCAATTTTCTTCTCTTCCGGAAGCGCAATGGAGTTCGTTACAACCAATTCTTTAATTTTAGAATTTTGAATCCGTTCAATCGCTGGCCCTGATAAAACCGGATGTGTACAACATGCGTACACGTCAGCCGCTCCGTTTTCCACTAACGCGTTCGCCGCTAATGTAATCGTCCCCGCCGTATCAATAATATCATCAATTAGGATAGCAGTTTTTCCTTCCACTTGTCCAACAATATTCATGACTTCAGCCACATTTGGCTTCGGACGACGTTTATCAATAATCGCAATCGGGGCTTTTAGACGATCCGCTAGTCTGCGCGCCCGTGTCACTCCGCCGTGATCCGGGGATACGATCACAATGTCTTGGAGGTTTTTGTTTTTAAAATAATCCGCTAAAATTGGCACACCCATTAAATGATCGATCGGAATGTCAAAAAATCCTTGAATTTGCGGTGCGTGTAGATCAAGTGTAATGACGCGAGAAGCACCCGCTGTTTCTAAAAGATTAGCCACTAATTTTGCGGTGATCGGTTCACGAGAACGCGCTTTACGATCTTGCCGAGCATAGCCGTAATAAGGCATGACGATACTAATCGTTTTAGCAGATGCGCGCTTCAATGCATCAATCATAATCAAAAGTTCCATTAAATGTTCATTGACAGGAGCGCTTGTCGATTGAATGACAAACACGTCCCCACCGCGAATGCTCTCCTCAATATTAATTTGAATTTCACCGTCGCTAAACCGAGATACCGAACATTTTCCGAGCTGTACACCAATGACTTGAGCAATCTCTTCCGCCAATTTCATATTAGAATTTAACGCGAACAGTTTCAAACTCGAATCAAGATATTGAGACATGATAAACCTCCATCAGGAATTTTTCTTAACGTTAAGGCGATCGACATAATTTTCTTTATTCACTTGACGGGCGCGGGCAATTGATAAAGCATTCCCCGGCACATCATCGGTAATCGTAGAACCGGCCGCTACATAAGCACCTTTCCCAATCGTAACAGGGGCAATTAAGTTCGCGTTACACCCAACAAATGCCCCATCTTCAATTTTCGTTAAATATTTATTTTTCCCATCATAGTTCACCGTAATCGAGCCGCAACCTAAATTCACGTCTGCTCCTACTTCTGCATCGCCGATGTAGCTTAAATGCGACGCTTTGCTTCCTTTTCCGAACGTTGATTTTTTAATTTCCACAAAGTTTCCGATCCGAACTTCATCGCCAATTTTCGAAGATGGCCGAATATGAGCAAACGGTCCGATCGTAACGTGATCGCCAATTTCGCTATCGTGAGCTACTGAATGGCGAATCGTTGTATGGTTGCCGATCAAACAATGTTTAATTTCGGAATGTGGGCCAATGATGCAGTCTTCACCAATCACCGTTGCCCCTTCAATGACAGTACCAGGATAAATCACGGTGTCACGTCCAATTTTGACTTCCGGTGATATATATGTATGCTCTGGATCGATAATCGTCACACCATTTGTCATATGGTGACGATTAATGCGTTCGCGCATGATTTTTTCAGCTTGAGAAAGAGCGACGCGGTCATTGACTCCAATTGTTTCTGCAAAAGAAGGCGCTTGATAAGCGGAAACAATTTCCCCTTTCGTTTTTAAAATCTCGATGACATCCGTTAAGTAATACTCCCCTTGGACGTTGTGATTGGATACATTTGCAAGCGCTTCAAATAAAGAGCGGTTGTCGAAGCAATACGTACCTGTATTAATTTCGTTGATCGCCCGTTCTGCTTCTGTCGCATCTTTATGTTCCACAATTTTTTCCACATGCCCTTCACGGTTCCGAACGATGCGACCATAACCAGCAGGATTTTCTGCTATTGCTGTTAAAATCGTCGCTTTTGCATTAGTAGCAAGGTGATGTTCTAACAACGCTTTCATTGTTTCAGCTGTAATGAGAGGGGTATCTCCGCAAACGACAAGCGTCACTCCATCTTTGTCTTGCAAATAAGGAGCTGCTTGCATCACCGCATGTGCTGTTCCCAGCTGTTCTTCTTGCAGCGCAAATTCGCTTTGATCTCCGATTTGCGCTTTGACTTGTTCGGCACCGAATCCGACAACTGTAACGAGTTTTTCGAGATCAAGCTGCAACACTTGATCGACTACATGCTGAACCATTGGCTTGCCGCAAACAGGGTGCAACACTTTATATAGCTTCGATTTCATTCGTGTCCCCTGTCCCGCCGCCAATATTACCGCATATCGTTTCATGAATAGGGCCTCCAATTACCTTTTTATCCATATTGAATATATCTCAATTAGCTATGTATTTCAAGGAAACATTCTGTTTTGTCAAAAATTAAAAGCCTGTCCGATTCGAACAGGCTTTTTCTATTTAAGAAGCACCAGCTTCTTCAAGCTCTTCTTCAAGCTCACCTAAGCGGTAATACTCGGCCAATACGGCCTCTTGAATTTTCCCGCGGGTTGTGGAATTAATCGGATGCGCGATGTCGCGAAATTCCCCGTCAGGAGTACGCTTGCTTGGCATGGCGACAAACAAACCATTATTGCCGTCGATTACGCGGATATCATGCACAACGAATTCATTATCCAACGTAATAGAGGCAATTGCTCTCATACGTCCTTCGGTATTCACGCGGCGTAATCTTACGTCAGTTACTTCCATTATGCTCACCACCTTTTCCCTATATCAGAACTTGGTTAATTTTATTCCACATTCCCCTCGCATTTCCTTCTTTTTTTATAAAAATTTTTTAAAAAATATGGTTCATCACCACAACATGTACTTGACAAGCGGGGGATTTTCTTGAGCCGCCGTGTACGAAAAATCTGATTTACTGATTTTTCCTTATAAGTACAGAGAAGGCGTGTTCTGAAATAGTCAAGTACAACTTTCGGTGAAGAGCCAAAAATATCTAAAACGACCGGTTTCTGTCAAAATTGTGGGAAAGGTAGGTGAGCATACGTCAGTTACTCATTATTTCACTAACGCAATGACTTCGATTTCAACTAGCGCATCTTTCGGCAATTTCGCAACGGCCACACAAGAACGCGCCGGTTTATGTTCGCTGAAATATTGCCCGTACACTTCGTTCATCGCCGCAAAATCATCCATACTTTTTAAGAACACAGTCGTTTTAACAACCGTGTCAAGCGATGCTCCTGCTGCTTCAAGAACGGCTTGTAAATTTTTAAACACTTGGTGAGTTTGCTCTTTGACATCTCCTTGGATCATTTCTCCTTCTGGAGTCAACGGAATTTGTCCAGAGCTGTAAAACATATTGTTGACAATGATTCCTTGTGAATAAGGTCCAATCGCTTGTGGTGCTTTTGTTGTTTCCACTTTTTTCATGATGACAGTCCCCTTTCTTTTACTCGATAAAGTTCATGTAGTTTCCTTCGTTAATCGTAATTTGTTTCTCTTTTATATTAACAGAAGAGAGCTTTACTAAGGAAATATATTCATCAACAAGCCGTTCGCTCGGCTCTTCTGATTCAACGAGCACGCCAATACCAGCTACTCGGGCGTTGAATTCATTTAGTAAGCTAATCATTCCGTTGATCGTTCCGCCTGCTTTCATAAAATCGTCGACGATTAACACGTTCGTGCCTTCGGCTAAACTGCGTTTCGCCAAGACCATCGTTTGAATGCGCTTCGACGAACCAGAAACGTAATTAATGCTTACCATGGACCCTTCCGTTACTTTATTATCATGGCGCACAATGACAACAGGGACGTTTAAAAAATGAGCAACGGCATATGCCAACGGAATTCCTTTTGTAGCGATCGTCATGACGACATCAATGGCCCGGTCTGCAAAAAGCGACGCATATAGCCGTCCGATTTTATTCACAATCCGCGGATCGCCTAGAATATCCGTCATATATAAATATCCTCCCGGCAAAAGCCGGTCCGGATTGGCTAGTTGCTCACATAAATAAGTGACCGTTGCTTTTGCTTCGTTCACCGATATTTTAGGAATGTACTGAACACCGCCCGCTGCGCCTGAAATCGTTTTTAACGTTCCGATTCCTTGCTGCTCGAACGTTTGTTTAATAATGGCTAAATCTTCGCTAATCGACGATTTAGCGGATTGATAACGTTCAGCAAAAAACGTAAGCGGCACTAATTGGTGCGGGTGTTCAAGGAGATAATGCGTCATATCCACTAAGCGGCTACTGCGCCTTAATTTCATAAATGGACCTCCCGAAATCCGAATATTTTAAGGTAAATATAACATTAATGTACGTATTTAATCAAGGGAATTCCGTTCTCCCAACAATCGTACGGCAAATACTTGATCACAAAATCCGCGCAAGCCGTTGTAAATTCGCTGTAAGCGCGAATCGTATTGAACTAAACCGAAAACCGTCGGACCGCTTCCGCTCATTAACACCGCATCCGCTCCGAAACGCTTCATTTGCTCTTTAATGTGCGCGACTTCCGGATGCATTCTGAGCGTGACATCTTCCAACGCATTGCCCACGAGCGAACAAATTCGTTCATAGTCGCGATCTTTTATTGCTTGTACCATTCCATCGACATCGGGATGAATAATGCGTTGAAGATTTAAATTCCGATACACGTCCGCTGTCGAGACTCCAATCGTCGGTTTCGCTAAAATCACCCAACATGGTGGCGGGGCAGGAATATGCTCAATTTTTTCGCCGCGCCCGGTTGCAAGCGCGGTCCCGCCATAGACGCAAAACGACACGTCCGAACCGATTTTTGCACCAAGCTCTGCTAATTCATCAAGCGTCAGTCCCAATTGCCAAAGCTTATTTAACCCGCGCAACGTCGCAGCGGCATCGCTACTTCCCCCTGCTAATCCGGCAGCTACAGGGATCGTTTTTGTAATCGAGATCGCTACTCCTTTCCGAATTCCAAACGTTTCTTTCAGCAATTTGGCAGCCTGATATGCCAAATTACGGTGATCGTCCGGCACAAACCGATTATGCGATACAATTTTGATCGCATCGCTAGCAAGCGGGACTAACTCGATCCGATCCGCTAAGTCAATCGTCGTCATTACCATTTTCACTTCGTGATATCCATCTGGTCGCTTATGTAATACATCTAACGATAAATTGATTTTTGCCGGAGCCTTTACCAATAGTCTCAACCTGTCCACCTACTTTAACGACTTCAAAACTTATACGAACATTTTACCACAAAACTGCGATGATCATTAATATTACCTGCAAAGAAACACTCGTTTAAAGAAACAAAAAACCGAAGCTGGGAAGCTTCGGCTGTCGCGGCTGTTGTTTTCGTTACTTCGTTTTGTCAGCTAAATGCCGTTCGGCCATTTGTATCGCTAGTTTCACCATATTCCCCGCGTCTTTCGCTCGGATGGCGCCCCAGCCTTCTTTTTGCACCACGTCGTAAAACCCTAACTCTTTCGCTAATTCCTCTTTAAAACGCTGCGACATGATTCCCCGACGTCGACCCAAACGCAAACAGCTCCTTTCCAATACCGCGACAGCTTTAGTATTTGCTGTTTTTTGTTTAAAAACACAAAACAAAAAGCAGCAAACAAATGTCTACTGCCTGCCCATCGCCATATGATCATCGTCTAAAAACGTTAATTTGACCGTTTCTGTTAGTACGTCTGCATAGCTGTAAGATACGCGCTCGAACGCATTTTCTGTTTGATCGAGCTCAATGACAAACACGGAAGGATACGTTTCTGTCAAAATGCCGCAACGTTCAATTGTTTTTCTTCTCCCGCCATTTGCTTTTAATGTCAAGCGTTTGCCGATATTGGAATCTAACGCTTTTTTAATATCGGATAAAGTTTTTGCCATTCGCTCTCCACCTCACTGTTTGTAATTATAACAAATTATCATAAAAAAATCAAAATAAAAAATTATATCAATGTCCTTTCATTTATGTCAATGTGTATTT
>NZ_JAPSMC010000027.1 GCF_026847645.1 Anoxybacillus sp. J5B_2022 | reverse complement strand
TCTAAAGAGATTAATAATCCTTTTCTATAAGAAAAATAGGGAAAGAATAGTTCCCTCCCCCAAAACAAGATTAGCTTCCAATTTTAAATGCTGATGTTAAGGCTACAACTACAGAACCTATAATAAATAGGTTAATTAATACTTTTTTTACTTTCACATTCATGTTTTCTTCTCCCCCTCATAATCTATTGATTCGCAGGAACAGTCTTTGTTTCTTCTTTCGCTGCGTCTACCATTAGATGCTGAACAAAGATAAACGCTCCTACGTTCATCACGACATCGCCGATGCTGATGACTTGCTGGCGTGGGTATGGCGGCGATAGTGGAATGATGTCGCCTAAAAACGGAAGCCATGTTGCGGATGTAATTGCTTCATGTTTTCCGTATACCCCTGCCTTGAGCGCTTCTATATACTCACGGCCAAGAAATTGCGCTGCTTCGACCGAAACAGGCATCCTTCCGCCGTTAAGTAACATAACGATAAAGTTTAGCAAAACCCCAGCAAAAATAACTGTAAATCCTGGTTGATGGCGGTTTAGCCATAGAAAAACAAGCCCAGTCGCATAGATGACTAAAAACATGCCGTTGCTTAATTTTGCAACGATCTCTATTTTATTTTGCAATATAAAAATGAAAATTTCAATCACTAATAAAATGGGAAACAACCAACCACCGCGCAGTTTCATTTCCGCGATTCCTTTTAAATTCCCACCGCGGAAAAAGCCGATGAGCAACGATAAAAGAATGCCATCATAAACCATCTGCCAGTTCTCCTTTAGCATCATTACCAAAAATTATTTCTCTTGCCTTTATTTAAACTATTTTTCTACTATTCTGTAAATAGGACTTTTCGCCTAATTTTGAGGAAGTGACAAAAATGGAAAAACCAAGCACGTTTAGTGCTTGGCTTTATCGTTGCTCCGTGCGGCATGCAGAGCAAGCGTCTGCTGTGGAGCAGCCGGCGCATTTTCCTTTGGTGCTTTTTTTGACGTGGCGGACGAGCGTCCAGCCTGCATAGGCAAAAATGGCACCGCCGATGATAATATTAGCAACCACTGCTCTCCCCCTCCTTTACTATGAAAGTCCTAGCCATTTTCCGCCTTCGTAAATGAGGAATGAAATGATATAAGCAATCGCGAGCGCATAGCCAATCGCAAAAAACGTCCATTTCGTCGAACCTGTTTCTTTCCGGATGGTCGCGACCGTTGCTAAGCACGGCACATAAAGCAATACAAACGCCATGAAGCTAAACGCCGATAGCGGCGTAAAATAGTGCGCCATCAACCCTTGCAACGTGTCTGTATCTTTCACGTGATAAATAATATTCATCGTCGAAACAACGACTTCTTTTGCTAAAAAGCCTGTAAGTAGTGCAGCACCCGCCTGCCATGTCCCAAATCCAAGCGGTGCTAAAATCGGCGCTAATACGCCACCAATCGTCGCTAAAAAGCTGTCATCCATCGAAACATGAAGCCCTTTTGGCCCTGCGTAAGATAACAACCAAATCGCCACCGACCCGCCAAAAATAAACGTTCCCGCCTTACGAACGAAACCTTTTCCTTTATCCCACGTACTGCGCCATAACGTAAGCGCCTGCGGCATGCGGTATGGGGGTAGCTCAATAACAAACATCGAATGTTCATTTTTTAATATCGTCGATGAAAATAGTTTCGCAAGCAACAATGCGACAACAATTCCTAATACATACAACGAAAAGACGACAGAAGCTTGATGCGCTTTAAAAAATGCACCGACAAACAATGCATACACTGGCAGCCGCGCCGAACAAGACATAAGCGGAAGCAACAAAATCGTCAACAAGCGCTCGCGTGGCTGCTCAATCGTCCTCGCCGCCATCACCCCTGGAACGTTGCAGCCGAAGCCAATAATCATCGGAATAAACGATTTTCCGTTCAAACCGATTGCTTCCATCAAACGATCCATGACCATCGCCACCCGTGCCATATAGCCCGAGTCTTCTAACAAGGAAATGAAAAAGAACAAAATGAAAATTTGCGGCACGAAAACGAGCACACCGCCAACCCCGGAAACGATACCGTTCAATACGAGTTCTTGCAAAAATCCAGACGCTCCCATTGCCGTTAACAGCCGCGACAATGTATCCGTCAACGGTCCTGAGAAAAATTGGTCAAGCAAATCAGCTAATGGCGAGCCAAGCCAATCGAACGTCAACATGAACATCACATACATAAAAAACAAGAAAATCGGCATTCCTAAATATTTGTTCGTTACAATCGCATCGATTTTCTCCGTCCATGTAAGGGGACGCTTTTCCGTCCATGTCACGACGTCTTCCAACACTGCTTCAATAAACGTTTCCCGCAAATGATGGAGCCGTTCTCGAAGCGAACGGCCGTGCGGCAGCTGACGGATGCTTTCTTCCGTTTGCTTACGAATGGCTAAAATCGGTTCAAGTGCGATTTTCGCCCGCAAATATTCGTACACTCGCTCGTTTCCTTCTAAACATTGCAGCGCAAGCCATCGTTTCGATCGTTCGATATCGTCTGGAAGATAGCTGCTTATTTTCGCAATCGCTGTTTCTATGACGTCGTCGTATGTTAACGTAAACGGCTTCGTTTGTTCCACCGACCGAAGTTTCTCCGTCAATTCGTCCATCCCTTTGCCGGTGCGGGCAATCACTGGAACGACCGGTACACCAAATCGCGCCGATAGCTGGTTGATATGGATTTTCATTCCGCGCCGCTCCGCGACATCGATCATATTTAACGCCATCACAAGCGGCTTGCCAAATTCGAGCAGCTGAATCGTCAAATGTAAATTCCGTTTTAGCTGTGACGCATCAACAATATTTAAAACCGTCGAAAACGACTCTGTTAACAAAAAATCGGTCGCCACTCCTTCATCGCGTGAAAGCGGATGGAGCGAATATACCCCTGGCAAGTCGACGACATACGCATCGCGGCTTCGTAAAATCCCGACTTTTTTTTCGACCGTCACTCCACTCCAGTTTCCTACATATTCGTAAGAACCCGTTAAGTTATTAAATAATGATGTTTTTCCAGTGTTCGGATTCCCAAATAACGCAATTTGCGACATAAATTACTCCACTCCAATGCATGCGGCTTCTTTTCGGCGTAAACAAATGCACTGCCCAGCTACTTCGACCATCACAGGTCCGCCAAACGGCATTGTACATTTGACACAAACTTCTTCTCCTTCATGAACGCCCATATCAATGAGGCGTTGTTTTAATATATCACTCATCATGGAGATGTTCGTAATCGTTGCACGTTTCCCAGGTTGCAAGTCGGTAAGAACCATTGATCCAGTCCTCCTCAACAATAATGATAATTTTTCTCAACATTTGCTACTTCTATCATACTACAAAACTAAAGGGAATAGGGATGATTTTTATCACAACTTTGTTACACTTTTTCTCCAAATTTGCGAAAAAAGCGCCCTACACTCGGACGCTTATTGCTTTGATTTCAGCGGAAAAACCATTTGTTCGGCTAAGTTCGGGAAGTCAATAAACGGATTGCGGTTTCCTTGAATCGAGAAAATCGCTTGATTGCGGTGCTTTTCGTAAATCGTTGCTGGGAATTGTTTGTGCCAGCGCACTAAAAGCGGAATGTCGATTTTTCGGCGAAACGCCTTCGCGATTTCTGTCGGGTAACGCAATAAGAAATAGAGCATCGCCCGCGCCACCGTCCCTTTCCCGTGTTCTGGCTCAAACCAACCGTTATCAGCGACCCCGCAATGGTTTTGAATTTTCTCCGTTGGCGATTCCGGCTCATAAAACGGAAAATCGGCGTACGGAAAATTGGAACGAGCGGCATTGCATTCCGGCTGGCAAACAAACAAATGGTGCAAATCGCCTTTCATCGGCTCTCTCGCTCCAAACCACGATTGCGGAACGACGTGTTCGGTATTAAGCTTCAGCTGCCGCTCAATTCCTCTTAGCTTTTGTTCGATATTCCATTCTTTTTTGTCCGCGTGTTTCAACAATCGACGAAATTCCTCATACCGTTTTCTAATAATCTCGTAATCTTGTATAATAATCGTTTCTGGATCTTTCTTTTCTCCCGAATAAATGCTTCGAACCGAACCGTCTGGGTGAAGATCGACCCATGTATACAAATACTCGTCTTTGCTAAAAAAATAAGGAAGCCGTCGTTTATGCGTCCGTTTCACTAGTTCATGGTATTTGACAAACATGCTAAGCCCGTCTTGTTCGCGAATGACATGTCGATAATACCGCTCGATTGCTTTTCGGTCTTTCTTTTCATCGTAATACACGTTCCGCTTCGCTTGAATTTGTTGCTGGTTTTCTTTTAAAAATAGCAATTGGTCGTCACAGTCTTCGCATTGCCATTGTTCGAGCTCTTGTAATATTTCGTCCGCCATCTATCTCACCGCCCTTAAGAAGCTCTCCCCACATTTCAAATGTGGGTATATTTATTATAACAAGCGAGGGAAAGATAGACGAGCAGATGGACGCTTAGAGAAAAACTGCCTGCCGGCTGAAAAAAGCAACGTCATTAACGGCAAACTCCATAAAAAAACCGCATATGGAATATACGAAATAGTAGAAACCCCTGTAATCGCACTGCACATCACCGCCAATATGCTCCAAGGAATAAGCCCAGGGAAAATCATCGTCGAATCTGCCATCACTCTTGCCAATTCTTCCCGCGAGTACTGCTTTTGCCAGTGAAAAAAAAACGAGCGACCAGTTAAAATAATCGGCAACGTCTGATTGCATGCCACCGCCGCGATGGCAAGTGAAGCAACCATCGTCCGCCACGTATATGACATAAGCGATTTCTTATTCGCCAGCCAGCGGTTTAAAAACGGCTGTAAGACCTGCAATTCTTCTAATATCCCGTTATAAACCCCAGCTAAAGCAATAAATAATAACAAAAACAACACGGAACGAACCCCGCCGCCTAGCTGCTCACTACCATTCCATAAATGGGAGCTAAGGGAGAATATCGGCACTCCTTGCCAATACGCAAGCACGATTGCACAAATGATGCTTGCGAAAAAGGCGTGCTTCATTTTTATACGAAAGCAAACGAGCAATAGAAGCACAACTGGCGGAAACAGCGCAATGGTGTCGACATGTAACGGTGCTACATGAAGCGTCGCTCGTGTCGATACGTGCAAATCAAGAAAAAAATAAAAGCAAGCACTAAAGCAAATTGCCAGCAAAGTTGTTGGCAATAATTTTTTTAATTGGCGATAGACAGAAGTTTCCACCGTATGCACAAGCAGCTGATAAGCGCTGGAAAAAACGGACGTCCGATCGCCGACAAACGCTCCAGAAACTAACGCCCCAGCTACGACAGGAAACGGCAAATGCAAAGACATCGCAACGCTCATCAACGGGATGCCGAGCGCGCTTAACGACCCGACCGCGGTGCCTAGCAATAACGACATTACCATCATAAAGAGAAACGATAGGAGCAAAAAATGCTTAGGCGATAAAAAATGCAAAAATAACGCGACCATTTGTTCCATCGTGCCGCTTATCTCCCACATCGGCAGTAGCATGCTCACCAATAACAAAATAATGACAACCTCTTTCGTCTGAAGCGCTCCCCGTCTCCCCATTTGTAAAAGCGCACGAAAAGATATCCCTTTATGAACGCAGAGCGCAGCTAACGCAAAAAGTCCCGGAAAAAACCCGATAAAGAGCGGGATGTGAAAAAACACCGCGCTGAAAATACCGAGCAATGTGACAGCCAATAACCATAGCATTTCCCCTTGAGAAAGTGAAATCATTCTCATTTCTCCATCTCCAACATCCAAAATTTAGTTACGTCACCATCATACAAAAAATCTGGTTTTTTGCCAATTCAAAAAAACGCCCCCTAATCGAAAAGAGAAGCGTTTTTCAGGAAAAGTACGAGCGAACAAAATCGTATTTATCGCAACACAAACGACATAACGGTAAACAACACCGCCGCTAAGCCGGCAGCGATAAAGGAAGGCACGAGTTTCGTGCGGGCGTATTCTATGACTGGCAAATCTAAAATAGTGCATAACGTCACCGTATTATCGCTCAATGGGGAAGCGAATGCGCCAAATGTCCCACTGGCAAATACCGCTCCGATGACTAGCAAAATGTTCGTTCCCGACTCCGCTGCAAGCGTCACCCCAAGCGGCATCAATAGTCCCCACGTCCCCCATGACGAACCGATAAAATACGAAATGAGCGCCCCTAACAAAAACAATACTGGTGCGACGAAATAATGCGGAATCCACCCTTTTACATGCTCCGTAATATAAGCAGAGAATCCTAAATCTTCCGAGATCGCGGACACTGCCCAAATCAACGCGAGCATTAAAATGACGGACATTAGTTCATTCCCGCCTTTGACAAAATGCGTCAATAAATCCGCCAGTTTAAATCGTTGCCATAAAAAATATATGACCGTTAAAATAACGGTAATCATGAGCGCTTCTAACATCACACCTAGCGCATCGCTACGGAGAAACGCATCGAAAAAGCTCGTCGCCCCTTGATGCCCGTCCCACCAACTGAGAAACAACGTTAACAGAAGAACAAGGGAAAGTGGGACAATTAAATTCCACGGCTTCGTCGGCGTATCTTTTTCAAACGCTTCCGGACAAGATTCTAACCCTTCTTCTCCTTGTTGTTCGTTCGGGTTTTCTGTTTCGCTTGCCGCTTCGACCATTACCGCTCGATTGTGTTTCTGAATTTCTAGTAGCGATAACGTCCGTTTTCGGTTATATCGGAAAAAACTATAGTATAAGCCGACAAGAATAATGGTAAACGAAAAAAAGTTAAACGGAATACTTTTTACATACACCGTGTACGCCTTTTCATGAATGCCGGCCGTTTTTAACGCTTTGTCAATGACCGATACCATATAACCGACGAACGCGGTCGCTAACGGAATGAGCGCAACTACCGGATTGGACGTTACTTCAATCGTAAAACCGATTTGTTGCGACGATAAATGGAGTCTCTTTTTCAGCGCTTTCATAATTGGCGCAATCGTAACAATCCGAAAATCCGGGTCACTAAACGTCACCATTGTAGAAATCCATGTCAACAACAACGCACTTCTTGCCGTCTTTACTTTTTTTCCAACAAGATGGACAAACCCTTTAATCCCCCCTGCATATTTAATGATGCTAATCAACCCAGCAAATACGTAAAGAAAGATAATAATCCGAATATTGTTTGTTTGCATCAAGTTATGTACAAGATACGTGAGCATCGTTTTTAGTCCACCAAGTATCGTCGAATCGACTAAATAACTGCC
This sequence comes from Anoxybacillus sp. J5B_2022, assembly GCF_026847645.1. Classification (GTDB taxonomy): domain Bacteria; phylum Bacillota; class Bacilli; order Bacillales; family Anoxybacillaceae; genus Anoxybacteroides. The sequence goes on along the minus strand of NZ_JAPSMC010000027.1, from coordinate 29,734 downwards.
AAGCAAAAGCGCCACAAACAAACCTGGAATCACTTGCCTTGTCCAAATCGATAACGGGATAACAACTAAAAACGGGAGAAGGGCTCTCCAAGAAGGTTCCATCATTTTACCACTCCTTTCGTACATTGGTAGTATGAACGAAGTACGAAAAAATATGCCTTCTCCCGTTATGAGAAAACTTATCCCCGAAACCGAAAATGGGCGTTCATTTGCCCTTTTAACATTTTTTCGCGTAGCTCTTTTGTCAGCTCGCGGCGAATTTCTTGCGTTGGTACCCCTTCCTCGCGCTTATCGGCAATATCCATCAGCCGCTCCACGTCGTCAAATGAATATTTGCGCGTTCCTTTCGAACGGTCAGGAAAAATCAACTTCCGCTCTTCGTAATAACGAATTTGCCGCTGCGACAACCCGGTCAGTTCACTGACGACCCCAATCGAAATGACTTTCTTAAACTTATACGCATCATCTTTTCGCTCCATCGCACTCCACTCCTATGATAATTTTTCTAACACAATTATATAAAAAACAAAGCGATACGACGTATTTTTGTTATAATTTCTAACATTATTTTTATTTTATATGTAATAAAATATAACATAATGATAGCAATCACGCAAAAAATGCTTATAATGGGAAGAAAAAGGGAGTGGGAATATGGGGAAATTATTGCAAAACGCGCTTCAGAAGCAAAAACAGTTTTATATTTACGAGCTGACGAAAACAGGGATGTTTGAGTTTGATTCACTTAATCGGTGGACCGTCACCGAATTGCGCCGCGAATACGAACGAAATCGAACAAGACAAAAGAAAAAACGGGAGGGATGGAAATGAACTACCAAGCGCTTGAACTAGCGAAACGAATTGTCGAATTAGACTTGCAGCGCGATGCGATTTTTGAGCAGCTTATACGCCTTGCTGGCGAACGAGCGTACGAACTGCTTCGGGAAGTGCAAAATAGAGGATAATTTAGCAAAAAAGTGGTTCATCACCACAACATGTACTTGACAAATGGTACATTTCTCTGAACAAGTATATACACAAATATTAGTTTGCTTGTTTTCCCTTGGAAACATAAGTAGGGCATATGATGAAAAAAATCAAGTACAACTTTTGGTGAAGAGTCAAAAAAGTTCTTGTCACCGTACGACAAGAACTTTTTTCTGACGATTGTAACCGTTTTATATTAAAATATATATCGTTATTCATGAAATTGCGATGGGCTTTTCAATAGATTGTCACAGATTATATCACTTTGTGAAGAATTTATCATTATACTAAAATATGTAGAAAACGAAAATAAAGCTGGTGAATGAACATGAATCATCGACAACCTTCCGAATTAGTCGTGATGAAAAGTTTAGCATTTTTAGCTGTCGTCTTTCAAAGCGCTTTACTATACGTGATGAACCACCGAACACTTCGGCCGGAAGAAGCGGTGATGGTCGGCATGTTATTTAATTTTGTAAAGTTTTCTGCGCCAGTATTCGTATTTTTGGCGGGGTTTCATATTTCGCAGCAAAGCATTGCCCACTACCGGTCGTACGTGATGCATAAAGGAAAAGAATTACTTCTTCCGTACGGGTTTTGGGCGGTTGTTTATCTTTTTTTACTTGCTAAAGACGCCGGCTGGAGCGAATGGGTAAAACAATTTTTGACAGGGGACGCTGCCCCTCATTTATGGTATGTGGTGATGATTTTCCAATTCCATATACTCGCCCCGTTGTTTGTGCTATTTTTCGCATGGCTAAAAACAAAAGGGGCATGGACAAAAGCGCTCATCGGCGGCGCGATGGTTTATCTCTTATTTTTACGATCGTTTGCGCAGGTGAGTGCGTCTCCACTTCACTATTTGGATCGAAGCTTTTTTGCTTATTTCTTTTACTTTTTACTCGGAGGCGTAGCGGCACAAACGTTGCCAAAGTGGCGGAAATTCGTCTTGCAATCAATTCCGTTTAATACGTTTCTTTTTTTAGCGTTGTTTATTTTCGTAGGGTACGAATTGCTTACCTTTAAAAACATTTTTTCGATCGATTTAAAAGCAGCAACATATTTAAAACCGTCGATGTTTTTCTACGTATGTTCAGAAATTTTATTGCTTTACGCATTATCGATGACCATCGTGCAAACAAAATCGCCGTTATATACGGTGCTTCGGTTTATTAACCGTTATACGTACGGCGCGTATTTAGGGCATTTATTCTTTTTATACGTGTTTGCACATACGTTAAACATCGCCGCTCCGCTTTTACAAGGTGTCGTGTTGTTTGCTATTACTGCTTTTTTCTCGGTTGGATGCTGCGCGCTCCTTCATCTCTCTCCAGTGAGCGCATTAGTCATCGGACACGAACAGAAGCAGTGGGAATGGCGGCTTTCTCCGCTTATGATATTGAAAAAATAACGGAGCTGATCCAAAAGACCGCCTTTCTCCGAGGGAGATACAATATATAGTTTCGTGCGCATATACGGTTATAACAAAGGGTGTCCCGTTACTTTTGGGACACCCTCGTTTATAATTCTAATCGCTGCCGAAGCGCTTTCACATAATTGCGGCTGACGGGAATTTTCACATCTGTTCCTGTTAACGTTAACTGATACGCCCCGTTAAACCACGGGGTAAGCTGTTCTACTTTTTCCACATTGACTAAATAGCTTTTATGCGGACGAAAAAATAAATTTCCTTTTAACTTTTGCTCGAGTTCTTTTAACGGTGCTTTCGTATGGTACGTTTTTTGTTTTGTCACGACGATGGTATCTTTTATTTCTCGGCAACAATATAAAATATCGTGCGGTGATACGTACACAATCCCTTCCTCTTCCTCAATCGCTAATTTTCGCAGCGACCCATCTGGAGCAGAAGGCTTCTCTTTTTCCAATTTGCGCAACAGGCGAGCGACCGCTTCCCCTACTTGTACGTCATCAAACGGCTTTAATAAATAATCGACCGCCTCATAGCGAAACGCTTCGACCGCATAATTCGGATATGCCGTCGCAAACACAATCGTCGGCGGCTGCTTGAGCTGCTTCAACATTTTCGCAAGGCGAAGCCCTGACATTTCTGCCATTTCGATATCTAAAAAGACGACGTCCGGCTGTAAGGAAACGATTTTTTCTAACGCATGTTCCCCACAATCTGCCTCGCCAATAATGTCGATTTGTTCATAAGCAAGCAATAAATGTTTCAATTCGTCACGGCTTAACGGCTCGTCATCGACGATGATGGCTCGCATACGCAATCGCCCCCCTCTCCTCCTCTTCTTTTAACGGAACGGTTAATTGGACGCTTGTTCCTTTTCCTTTTGCCGATACAATCGCAAAGCGTACGTCATCTCCAAGCAACGACTTCGTTCGTTCATAGACGTTATACAGCCCGATCCCTATCCCTCGTTGTGAAGCAACTGGCGTTCGCAATAGCTGTGCCACTTCTTCCTCTGTCATTCCTTTGCCGTTATCGGTCACAGAAATTTTTACCATCTCCCCATCTGCTTTCACCGCGATGACAATTTCACTGCCTTTTTTCATATATTTTAACCCGTGTTTCACCGCATTTTCTACTAATGGCTGCAACGTCATCGTCGGCAGCACTACCCGTTCAAACCCTTCGTCAATGTCGTAGTGGACGCGCAATTTATCTTGAAACCGCGCTTCTTCGATTGTTAAATATGCTTTCACGTGGCGAATTTCTTCTTCTAACGTCGATAACATGTCCGTCGTACTCGCTAAGTTTTTGCGAAAATAGTATGCTAGCGAAACGAGCAACTGTCTTGCTCGATTTGGGTCAATTCGGACGCAAGAAACAATTGTGTTCAACGCATTAAACAGAAAATGCGGATGTACTTGGGCATGGAGCGCTTTAATTTGCGCTTCTTTCATTAATTGATAATATTTTTCCGCTTCCGCAATTTCCAGCTGCAAACTTAACAACGACGACAACCCTTTCACAAATTCAAACGTAATGGACGATAAATCGGCGTCTGATTGAAAATAAAATTTGAGCGTGCCGACCGTTTCATCTTTTCGCTTTAACGGGGCGATAATCGCTTTATGCAGCGGACAATTCGGGTCATGGCAAGCAACCCGATCGTGCACGATGAGCATTTCCCCTGTTTCCACCACCTGCCGCGTCGTTTCCGTTTGAATTGGCTCGTTCGCAAAATGATGGTCACTTCCCGCTCCGACGTGCGCTAAAATATGTGTACGATCCGTCACCGCGACCGCTACAGACGGAACTTCTTGAATAAAAAGCTCACAAATCGCTTTCGCGGATTGCGGCGTTAATCCATTCCGCAAATGATGGACGGTCGCTTCCGCTAAACGCATCGCTTTTTCCGCCTGCAACGCCCCTGCTTTTTCTTCTTCTTGAAATACGTTGCGAATAACTAGAATAAAAATAGCGCTCCCTAAGCCATTCGCAATAATCATCGGCACACCAATTTCCTCGACAAGCAATAACGCTCGGTCAAACGGCTTTGCGACAAGCAAAATGACGAGCATTTGCAACGTTTCCGCTGCCATCCCAACGACAAGCGCCACCTCTGGCGACAGGGCAAACGCCCTTTTTTTGCGGTGATGAACCATCCCGGCAATTGCTCCAGCGATAATCGTCGATACGCCGCAAGCGACCGCCGTAAATCCGCCAAGAAACAGCCGATGCACCCCAGCAATTAAACCGGCACCAAGCCCGACTTGCCAACCGCCAAGCAATCCCGCGATAACGACCCCGATGACGCGCGAGTTGGCAAGCGCCTCATTTTCTTTCAACGACCACGTCCATTTCGCGACTTCAAACGTTTCCACATGCACGGTTAAACCGGTATACGTTCCGACAATACCGAAAATTCCGAAAATAACCATAATAATGAACCGCTGCGCCCAATCTACTTCTTGGTGATAAATTAATCGACGAAAATATGACAACCGCGTCAATAAAAACGCGACCATAACAATAATTCCAAGCCGTTCGACCATCGAAAGACAAAGCTGCCACATCATCAATCACCTCTACCCTTATCTTACCATGATCGGACCAATGGCTCACTTCTTTTTTTACAAAATGCCTGTATGCGAGTTTAAGTATCGTCATGAATCTATTTCATAGAAAAAAAGAAGGTGTCCCAAAAATAACGGGGCACCCTTTCTTATAACCATATATACACGCAAAACACGTGTTGTTGTATTTCCCTCGAAAGAAATCAGTTCCTATACATGTTCCACTCTCGCTTTTCCGCCAGCGCCGATCCATGTTTTTTTCCATTGTCGCTGCACAACTGCTATAAGTAATAGGCACAATAACGCAATTCCACTTAATACGAGGAAACCAAACGTGAACGAGCCGGTCGCTAGTTTTATATTTCCTAAAATTTTTGGCAAAAAGTAGCCACCAAGTCCGCCTGCGGAACCAACAATTCCGGTCATGACACCAATTTCTTTTTGGAAGCGCTGCGGCACTAACTGGAATACCGAACCGTTCCCCATCCCTAAGCTCATCATCGCAATAAAGAGAAAAGCGGTCGCAACCGGCAAGCTCGGCAAAGAGGAAAGAAACGCCATCATCACCGCAACTATACTGTATAGCATTATTAACATGCGAATACCGCCAAACTTGTCAGCTAACCAGCCGCCAATCGGGCGAAAAAAGCTTCCTGCAATGACACAAATCGTCGTGAAATCAGCAGCTTTTACCGGATCAAGCCCGTACTGGGTGTTGAAAAAGATCGTCAAATAGCTCGACATCCCGACAAACCCGCCAAACGTGACGCTATAAAACATACAAAATAGCCATGCATCTCGTTGTTTTAACACGCGCATATAGTCTGTGAACTGTTGCGGGGCGGGTTGACTTGGGCTGTCTTTGGCGAACATCGAAAAAAGAAGAAACGTCACAACGAGCGGAATGAGCGCGAAAGCAAAAACGATGTGCCAATCGCCATAATATTGGGCGATTCGGTTGGCAAACAGCGTCGTTAATACTGTTCCGCTGTTGCCAGCACCTGCAATTCCCATCGCAAGCCCTTGGTATTGCGGCGGATACCAACGGCTCGCAAGCGGCAGTGCAGCGGCGAAACTCGCTCCCGCCACTCCAAGCAATAACGCGACGACATAAAGCTCGGATAAATGGTCGGCAAACTTCCAGCCCCAAATAAGCGGGATGAGCGTAATCATCATGCCGATTTGCGCCGTCTTTTTCGGACCGATATGGTCGGTTAATAAACCGAGAACAAGCCGAAGAATCGAACCACCTAAAATTGGCAATGCCACAAGATTCGCTTTTTGCGCCGCATCCATTTGAAAGTCGTTCATAATAATGACCGAAAGCGGACCGAGCAGCACCCAAATCATAAAACTAACGTCGAAATATAAAAATGCACTAAATAGTGTCGGTGTATGACCGCTTTTCAAAAAACTTTTTCGTTCCATAGCCATTCCCCTTTCACAAAATATCGCAACCGAATCGGTATATCAGTCGTGTTGATTAACCATTAAAACCCAGTTGAAATCGCTCTATTCCTAGCTTTTCTGCCGTAGTCGGCAAGCGGTTCGCTTGCCGGTATATTTGTGCTATAATCATAAATAGAAACGTTTTTGAGCAGGCACTCTCCATGATAAGGAGTGTCTTTTTTAATTTTTCTCTAAATCTACGACCGAACGGATTCGTGCAGCACAAATTTTAAATCCCGGCATTTTGCAGTAAGGATCTAGCCGATCGTCCGTAATTTGATTAATGTTTTGTATCCCACTCCAATGAAACGGAACAAATACAGTATCTTCGCGAATTTTATAGGAGTACTTGCTTCTTACAACCGCAGCTCCTCGTTTTGTTTCAATCTTCACTAATGCGTTATTTTCGATTTTATATTTTTTCGCTGTGTTCGGATGAATTTCCATCACTGCTTCGATTTGCCGTGAAGCAAGCGTCGGGCTTCTACGTGTTTGTGTCCCGCTTAAATAATGCGCCAACACACGCCCGGTCGTCACGTACAGCGGATAGTGTTCTGTCGGTTCTTCTTTCTCGTATTTATTTTCGACAACCGCAAGCCGCGCTTTACCGTCATGGTGAGCGAACGAGTGCTCAAACAACCTTGCTGTGCCAGGGTGCTCCAAAGACGGGCAAGGCCAGTATACTCGTTCACGTCGCAACCGTTCGTACGTTATGCCATAGTAATCTGCCAAACCACCGCGGCTAGCAACGCGCAATTCGTCGAAAATCTCTTCTGCAGATGAAAATGAGAAATACTCCCCTTTCCCTAGCACTTTCGCAAGTTCGCAAAGAATTTCCCAATCATGTTTCACTTCTCCTAGGCGCTTGCGCGAAGCTGGACGCCATGTGACCCGTCCCTCTAAGTTCGTCATCGTTCCTTCATCCTCTAAATAGGAAGACGTCGGCAACACGACGTCGGCAAGTTCTGCCGTTTCCGATAAAAAGAGGTCGACAACAACAAAACATTGCAACGTCTTCAACGCCCGTTCGACAAAGCCGGCGTTCGGGCTGGAGACGACAGGATTGGAGCCCATCATTATCATCGCTTTAATCTCGCCTGCCGCCACTTTTTGCATCATTTCATAGGCGGAAACTCCCTTTCTCGGCAATTCTTCTTCTGGAACTCCCCAAACGCTCGCGATATATTGCCGATGCGCTTGGTTTTCAATCGAGCGATATCCTGGGAGCTGATCTGCTTTTTGCCCATGTTCCCGTCCGCCTTGTCCGTTACCTTGTCCGGTAACCGCTCCGTATCCGCAGCCGATTTTGCCAATTTTCCCCGTAACAAGCGCTAAGTTAAGAAAATTGCGGACTGTCATATAGCCGTTTGTCTGTTGCTCGACCCCACGAGCGGTGAAAATCATGCCGGCTGGTGCTAACGCGTATTGCCTTGCAGCAAACGCGATTATTTCTTTAGCGACTCCGGTCATTGCGGCGATATCGTCTAACTGGATATGTTCGATATGTTTTTTTAGTTCCTCATATCCTTCCGTTCGTTCCTTGACAAACGCTTCATCGACATACCCTTCCGCTAAAATAACCGCTAACATGCCGTTGACTAAGGCGGCGTCCGTCCCCGGTTTCACTTTTATATGCAAATCGGCTAGTTCACTCGTCGCTGTTTCTCGTGGATCGATGACAATGATAAATGCTCCGTTTTTCTTCGCCTGCCGAAAATATGGCATAATCGTCGGCTGGCATTCCGCAATGTTCGTTCCTGCCAATAGGATGCAGCGGGCGTGCGGAATTTCCGACAGTTTGTTTGTCAGCCCACGATCGATCCCAAACGTTGCATTCATCGCAGCGGCAGCGGCGGACATGCAGTAGCGGCCATTGTAATCGATATATTTGGTTTTCAAAGCAACGCGGGCAAATTTCCCTAACAAATACGCCTCTTCGTTTGTCAACGAGCCGCCGCCATACACCCCGACCGCATCATTGCCAAACGCTGTTTGGATAGCGGTAAAACGGTCGCGAATAAACGAAAGCGCCTCCTCCCAACTCACTCGAACAAAGCGACCGTTTTTTTTCAGCAGCGGAAACTGCAACCGCTCTGGGTGAAGTGCGTGTTGATGGGCACAAAGCCCTTTCATGCACAACCGACCGTTGGAAGTAGGGTTGTCTTTTGCTAGCACTTTATATCGGTTTCGCCCCACTACCCGCTCTTCGACGAGCTGCATCGTACATTGGACGCTGCAAAACGGGCATTGCGTATCAAACACCGTTTCTGTCGTGTAATCTTTTTGTTTTTGCCGAAAATAGTCTAATAAGTCTTTTGTCATAGGCATTCCCCTTACAGCTGGATATACATTTTTCCCGCTTCGATTTCCACCTTGTACGTTTTCACACATCCGTGATCAGGCGCTTGCACCTTCCCGTCTTTGATGGAAATTTTCCAATCATGAAGGGGGCAAAAGACGAACTCGCCACTAACAATTCCTTGCGACAAATCCCCGCCTTTATGCGGGCAGCGATTTTCTAACGCGTAAATCCGACCGTCGGATAGGCGAAATAGCGCTAATTCCATTCCGCCTACTTTGACGCATTTTCCTAACCGTTCGACAAGACGTGTTGCTGAACCGATTTCTACTCGTGCCATGAACCATTCCTCCTAGCGATTGACTGGTACTTTTGCTTGTAAGTTCGTAAACAACGTTTCTTGCAACTCTTTCTTTTCAACAATTTCTTTCCATGGGTCTTTTGTCGCTTGCAGTGCTTGGTCTAGGCGCTCAAGCAATTGCTTTCGCACCTCTGGCGCAAAAATGACTTCGCGAATATGCTCTAGCCCAACTCTCTCCACCCATTTCGATGTTCGTTCCAAGTAATTGGCAGATTCGCGGTAATATTGCAAAAATGCTCCTGTCATTTCGATAACTTCCTCCGCCGTTTTGACGGTGCATAATAAATCGCCTGCCCGTAAATGCGTTCCGCCATTTCCGCCGACGTAAATTTCCCACCCGCCGTCCACACCGACGATGCCGACATCTTTAATTCCTGATTCGGCACAGTTGCGCGGGCAAGCAGAAACCGCCATTTTTACTTTGTGCGGGGTGTTCAACCGCTCAAATTTCTTTTCCATTTCGATGCCAAGCGCCGTGGAATCTTGTGTGCCGAAGCGGCAAAACTGATTGCCGACGCACGTTTTCACGGTGCGGAGTGCTTTTGCGTATGCGTACCCAGACGGCATGTCAAGCTCTGCCCAAATGCGTGGCAAATCTTCTTTTTTGACCCCTAACAAATCAATGCGCTGTCCGCCTGTTAGCTTAATCATCGGCACGTTATATTTTTCCGCAACGTCGGCAATTTTCCGCAATTGCTCCGCTGTCGTTACTCCTCCATACATTCGCGGCACAACCGAATACGTGCCGTCTGCTTGAATGTTGGCATGAAGCCGTTCGTTGACAAAGCGCGATTCGAGTTCATCGACATATTCGCCTGGATATAGCATGCTTAAGTAGTAGTTCAACGCCGGACGGCATTTGGAGCATCCTTCTTCCGTTTTCCATCCAAGCACACTCATTACTTCTTTGACATATTTCAGCTTTTTCGCTTTTATTTCCGCAATCACTTCGTCGCGGCTTAATGTCGTACATCCGCAGACCGTTTCTTTCATCGCTTGTTTATCAAACGTTTCCCCTAACGTATATTCCAATAGTTCTGCTACTAACCCTCTGCAGCCGCCACACGAACGAGAAGCGTTTGTGCAGTCGCGTACTTCTTCGACCGTTCGCAAGCCATGCTCGACAATCGCTTGGCAAATGGCACCTTTGGTGACTCCGTTACACCCGCATACGACATCCGCATCTGCCATCGTTGCGACCGTGCTTTGCGTTGTTGAATTCGCTTGGAAAAAGGACAGCTGGAACGCGTCCGAAACCGGCTCGTTTCGGTGAATCATTTCCAATAGCTTTCGCCCTTCGCTTGTGTCCCCAAATAAAACCGCACCGATGATTTTTCCGTCGCGAACAACGACTTTTTTGTATACGCCGCGCAACTCGTCATACACTTTAATCGAAGACGTTCCTTCCCCTTCCATAAATTCACCGGCGGAAAAGACGTCAACCCCAGATACTTTTAGCTGCGTCGAAACGACGGAACCTTCGTACGGGTGAGTTTTTATCCCACAAATCGCTTCGGCCAACACTTTTCCTTGTTCATAAAGCGGGGCGACAAGACCGTATACAACGCCGCGATGCTCTGCACATTCCCCAACGGCATAAATGTGCGGAACGTTCGTTTCTAAATAATCGTTGACGATAATTCCTCGATTTACCGCGATTCCGCTTTCCCGCGCTAAATCAATATTCGGACGAATCCCGACCGCCATGACCACTAAGTCGGCAGCGATTTCTGTGCCATCTTTAAACCGCACTCCTTCGACACGGTTCTCTCCAAAAATTTCAGCTGTTTCTTTTTTAAGAAGGAAATTCATTCCTTGTTTTTCTAATTCGCGCTGCAACAGTTTCGACGCCGTTGGGTCTAATTGGCGTTCCATTAAATAGTCAAAAATATGAATGACATCCACTTCCATCCCTAAATTTAAAAGACCTCTCGCAGCCTCTAAACCAAGCAAGCCACCGCCGATGACTGCGGCTTTTTTATACGTTTTGGCATATTCCATCATCATTTCGCAGTCTTTAATATCGCGAAACGCAGTAACCCCTTTTTTGTCGGCCCCATGGACTGGCAAAATGAACGGTTTTGACCCTGTAGCGATAATTAGCTCATCGTACGAAACGGTTCGTCCTTTGTCCGTCCGGAGTTGTTGTTTTTCTTTGTCGATTTGTACCACCGTTTCACCGACAAACAAACGAATATTGTTGGTTCGGTACCATTCCCAGTCGTTCATCGTAATATCTGCAATCGACGTATCGCCCTGCAAGACGGTTGATAATAAAATGCGATTATAGTTCGGGTGCGGCTCGCTTCCGAAAATCGTAATATCAAATAAATCGCGATCGATTTTTAAAATCTCTTCGATGCAGCGTACACCCGCCATCCCGTTTCCGATTAATACAAGTTTCTTTTTTTCCATCGCTCCATCCCTCCGTGACATGTTAGTTACCGCTGAAACCATAGTTTGCATACTAAAAACAGCAACGTAAACACCCCGATTTCTTTGCTTTTTTGCACCATCCTCTCTCCCCCCTATGCTTATGTTAGTTTTATCTTATCATCTCGTTATTTTTTATCACTAATAATGTTAAAATATATTACATAGTTTTTATATATACATACATAGAAATCGTGAAAAACAATTTATTTGTTACTTTTTATAACATTAATTCATCGAACGAAAAGGCTCGTCCATTGGTCATGAACGAGCCTTTTCGTTAATGAACGATATTCGGTTGTTGTAGCTGGTCGATGAGTTGTTCGCAGCGTTGGACGCGTTCTTCTAGTTGCTGCATTCGCTGCTCAAGCGCTAAGACATATTCGCGTAAGCTCATCGGCGCATATCGTTTCGCCAATCGTTCGTATTCTTCTTCGATGGCTAACACAACCGTCATCGATGAGCCAAACACTGTCTGAACAGCATCGATTATGAGCGAACCGTATTTCGTCTGTAACATGTTCCGTTGCTGTTCATCAGTACATTTCACGATTACCCAGTCGTGGTCGAGAACTGCTGTTGTGCTGCCAATCCACCGTTCAAACGAATGCGCCGATAATTCTTGGGCAAGTATTTTTTTCACTTCCTCCCAATCCATCTTTTTCTCTCCTTTCTTTCCTTTATCATCGCGCATTTTCGTGAAATGCGCGGGCGAATGATCTTCCATAAAAACATCCAAATTCTCAAGTATGTAGGTATGTAGTATTCGACAAAAAGATATGCTCATCCTTCCAATTATGTCGAATTTTTTATTATAAGCTAAAACACGCGCCGGCATGTTGCCGGCACGTGTTATGGACGGAACGTTTTTAGTTTTTTCGTTATTTCTTTTGTTTGTGGATAAATGTCACGATACAATGCAAACAGTTCGCGGTAGCGCTCTACTGCTGCTGGATTTGGCTCAACTACTTGTTCTACTTCTTTAAACGCACGGGCGCATTGCTCTAAAGAGGAAAACCAGCCGCAGCCGTATGCGGCAATCATTGCCGCTCCCATGCTTGGGCCTTGTTCTTGTTTCAACTTTTCAATCGGTGTCGCAAATATATCTGCTTGCATTTGCAGCCACTCGATACTTTTTGCCCCACCGCCAATCGATACGACCGCATCGATTCGTTTTCCGCTTGCTTTAATGATTTCGACGGATTCATTTAAGGAAAACGTAATTCCTTCTAACACCGCACGGGCAAAATCCGATGTAGTATGTGCCGCATCGACTCCGATAAATGAAGCGCGTATATCCGCATCCGCATGAGGCGTCCGCTCACCGACGATGTACGGCGTAAACAATAATCCGTTCGCGCCAATAGGCGACTTAGCCGCGTGTTTCACAATCTCCGAAAAAGGAATTTCCGGCAAAAACGTGCGTTTGAACCAGTCAAAGCTATATCCCGCAGCCAATGTAACGCCCATAATATAGTACGAATTCGGTTTGGCGTGGTTAAAATAATGCACTTTTCCAGCAAAATCTTTTTCTCCTGTTTGCTCAAACGCAAGGACAACCCCAGACGTTCCGATGCTGCACATCGTTTGCCCTTCTTCTAAAATTCCCGCACCGACTGCGCCGCATGCGTTATCTGCCCCGCCGGCAAATACTTTGACGCTTGTAGGAAGCCCTGTTTTCTCCGCAATTTCCGGAAGCAACGTTCCGACACATTCGGTCGATTCAACTAATGGCGGGCATTGGATATCGATATTAAGCGATTGGCAAAGTTCTTCACTCCACGCTTTTTTTTCGATATCAAGAAGCAACGTTCCTGCCGCATCGGAATATTCCATCGCGACATGACCGGTGAACCGCAGCCGCACATAGTCTTTCGGCAACAAAAACGTATGAGCCTGTTTGTAAAGATGCGGCTCGTGCTTTTTTACCCATAATAATTTCGGTAGTGTAAACCCTTCTAACGCTTCGTTTTTCGTAATGGCTAATAACTTTTCTTTTCCTATACGTGCTTCAATCTCCCGACATTGTTCCGTCGTCCTAGTGTCGTTCCAAAGAATGGCTGGTCGTACAACTTCATTCGTTTCCGTTAATAATACTAAGCCGTGCATTTGCCCAGAAAAACTTAGCCCGACAACCGTCTGCGGATCGATGTTTGCGGTTGCTAACACTTTTCGTAATGCAATAACCGTTTTTTCTACCCAATCTTCTGGGTTTTGCTCGCTATATCCAGAGTGCGGCTGATACAATGGATACGGTTCTGTGCTTTCTGCTTTTACTTTTCCTGTCCAATCGACAAGCAGCACTTTAACCGCGCTTGTTCCGATATCGATGCCGATGACGTGTTCCAAGTGTATCCCTCATTTCTTACCGACTGGCACAAACGTCAAGTAAATATTGGTTAAGCAACGTTTTCAACCGCTCTTGCCGCCCGGATTGGTTGCGAATATCGCCAAGTTGCAGCGCATACGCCTCTAACGTACGGAAATTCGCCGTTCCTTCGACAATATCGCGACCGATTCCTTCGGTATAGCTTTTGTATCGTTCTTCAATGACTGACTCGAATACGCGGTCTTCGATTAACCGATGCGCCACTTTCAAGCCGATCGCAAAGCTATCCATGCCCGCAATATGAGCGTAGAACAAGTCTTCTGGTTCAAACGAACCGCGTCTTACTTTTGCATCAAAGTTCAATCCGCCTTTACCAAGCCCGCCGTTTTGTAAAATTTCATACATTGCAAGCGTAGTAGAGTACAAGTCTGTTGGGAATTCGTCTGTATCCCAGCCAAGCAGCGTGTCGCCTTGGTTCGCATCGACCGAACCGAGCATTCCGTGAATGCGCGCGACGCGAAGTTCGTGTTCAAACGTATGGCCAGCCAATGTCGCATGGTTTGCTTCAATGTTGAATTTGAAATAATCTTTTAATCCGTACGTCTGTAAAAACGCTAACGCGGTTGCGACGTCGAAGTCATATTGATGTTTTGTCGGTTCTTTCGGCTTTGGCTCGATTAAAAATTGTCCGTCAAAACCAATTTCTTTCGCATAGTCAACCGCCATGTGTAAAAAGCGGGCTAAATTATCTAATTCGAGCTTCATGTCTGTATTTAATAGCGTTTCGTACCCTTCGCGGCCGCCCCAAAATACGTAGTTTTCCGCCCCAAGCCGTTTGGCGATTTCTAATCCTTTTTTTACTTTTGCCGCTGCGTACGCAAACACATCCGCGTTGCAAGAAGTCGCCGCACCATGCACAAAGCGTGGATGGGTGAACAAGTTTGCCGTATTCCAAAGCAACTTCGTTTTGCTTGTTTTCATATATTCTTCGATCATATCGACAATCGTATCTAAGTTTTGGTATGTTTCTTTTAACGTCGCTCCTTCTGGGGCGATATCGACATCATGGAAGCAGAAAAACGGGATATTTAATTTTTCAAACAGTTCAAACGCCGCCTCGACACGCGCTTTTGCTAAGTCCATTCCGCTGTATCGATTCCATGGGCGAATCGCCGTACCAACCCCAAACGGGTCTGCTCCATCCCCAACGAACGTATGCCAATACGCCACCGAAAAGCGCAAATGCTCTTTCATCGTTTTATCCCCGACTTTTTCTTCTGGGTTATAAAACTTAAACGCAAGCGGGTTTTTCGACGCCGGACCTTCATACACCACTTTGTCAACGTTTTCAAAATACGCCATCCTAACATCCTCCTCGTCATTTTTCGTGAGATCGAACTTCTGCTATTAGTATACCGTCTTTTTATTTGTTTGTCTATTAGATAAACAAAGTTTGTTTTTTTGCCACAAAACCGATAGATTTCTTTGATTGGTTATGATACATTGATAAACAGGGTGATGTATGTGACAAAAATAACTGGGAATCCTCATTTGATTAAAAAAATTAATAAGGCGCTTGTGCTTGAGATGGTGAAAAGCCAAGGACCTTTGTCGCGGGCGGATGTGGCACAGCGATCCGGATTAAATAAAGGGACGGTTTCTTCGTTAGTGAAAGAGTTGCTTGACGAAGAGCTTGTGTACGAAATCGGGCAAGGGGAATCGAGCGGCGGCAGGCGGCCTGTTTTATTGTTATTTAACGAAAAAGCTGGCTATTCCATCGGTATTGATTTAGGGGTTCATTATATTCTTGGCGTGTTAACCGATCTGCAAGGAAATATCGTCGTTGAAAAGCAAATGACGTTTCATGACAAAAGCTATTCTTCTGTGCGGACGCATATAAAAGAAACTATTTCTTATTTAATAGAACAGATGCCAGACAGCCGTTATGGCTTAATCGGCATCGGTATTGGCGTTCCTGGTATTGTTGATAAAGAAGGAGCGCTATTGTTTGCGCCGAATTTAGGGTGGAAAAACATCTCGCTAAAACAAGATATCGAGGCAACGTTCCACGTCCCTGTCATCATCGATAACGAAGCAAACGCTGGGGCATATGGGGAAAAACGTGGCGGCGCAGGACAAGATTTTCGCAACATCATTTACGTAAGTGCCGGCATCGGCATTGGCGTCGGTTTAATTTTGAACGGAGAACTGTATAGAGGAACGAGCGGATTTTCTGGGGAAAGCGGCCATATGACGATCGAAGTCGACGGCCCAATGTGCGGCTGTGGAAATCGCGGCTGCTGGGAATTATACGCTTCTGAAAAAGCGCTATTAGAGGAAGCAAAGCCGCTTCTTAGCCATGATGTATCGTTGGAAGAGCTATTACAATTGGCGGAAAAAGGACACGAAGACGTGCGCGCATTATTCGGGCGCATCGGCCGCTATTTAGGCATTGGAATTAATAATTTAATCAATACGTTTAATCCAGAGCAAGTCATCATCGGCAACCGCTTGTCGATGGCCAAACAATGGCTGTTCCCTGCCATCCAACAAGTCATCGACGAGCGTACGTTGCCGTTTCATCGCGCAAACGTCGTTATCCAATTTTCTAAACGCTCGATTTACTCCACCGCATTAGGCATCTCCTTTTTTGTTATCGAAGATTTCTTGAAAAAAGGAGAAAAGGTAGAAGTGTTTCTGTAAAAAGGCATCCAAACGAGCTGGATGCCTTTTAATACGCCCCGCGAATGAACGGATGGACTTCATTTTGATAAAACGCTGTTAACCGTTCCTTTTCTTCTTCGCTAAACGACGGAACATGAAGCGCCTGCAAGTTGTCTTCGACTTGTTTTACAGTTTTGAATCCCGGAATGACGCACGTCACTTCGTCATAGTCTAAAATCCACCGCAATGCGGCTCTTGTCATATTGCCTCTGCCGTTAGCAATCCACGTTAGCTGTTCGCTCAACTCCACGCCTTTTTGAAACTCAAGCCCAGCGAACGTTTCGCCAACGTTGAAGTGTTGCCCGTCTCGGTTAAAATGGCGGTGGTCATTTTCCGCAAACGTTGTGTCCTTTTTAAATTTCCCTGTCAATAACCCACTAGCAAGCGGCAGACGTGCCAAAATTCCTACCCCTTGTGCTTTTGCTTGCGGAAGCAGCTGTTCTAACGGTTTTTGCCGGAAAATGTTAAAGATGACTTGCAGCGCTTTTACGTTCGGATTCGTTAAACAAAACAGACCTTCTTCGACCGTTTCGACACTCACGCCATAATAGCGAATCTTTCCTTCTTGTTGCAGTTTATCCAACACTTCAAACACTCGTCCATCTTTTAACACTTCAAACGGTGGACAGTGAATTTGGTATAAATCAATGCGCTCGCGCTGCAATCGCTTTAAACTTCCTTCGCAATATTCCCGCACTTTTTCCTCGGAGTATGTGCGAAAATCATGAATGTCCCCCGCGCGGCAAAATTTCGTAGCGATATAAATGTCGTCTTCTTTTCCTTTTGTCGCTTTTGCCAAAAGCTCTTCGCTATGACCGTTGCCATACACATCTGCGGTGTCAAAAAAATTGACACCCGCATCAATCGCCCGCTGCAATCCTTTCAACGCTTCACTGTCGTCCGTATGTCCCCAAGAACCGCCAATCGCCCACGTCCCAAAACTTATTTCACTCACTTCTAATTCTGTATTTCCTAAACGACGATAGTTCATCTTTACCCCTCCTGCACACAAAACGTATATTTCGTAACTGATGAATACACTTCTCCTGCTCGCAAAATGCAGGAAGGAAAGTGTGAATGATGCACTGCATCCGGCAATGCTTGTGTTTCTAAACAAATGCCTAAATATTTTCGCGCGGGTGCCCCGTTTACTTTTATTTCACTCGGAAGCTGATTGCCCGTATACACGACCACCCCTGGTTCATCTGTTTCTACTATTAATGTTCGTCCGCTTTCCGGTTCGAACAACAAAATTTCTTCGTCATGATGGGTATTTAACAAAAACGGATGATCGTATCCTTGCCCGACTAAGGCGATTTGCGGATGGGTTGCTTCCACGCCTTCTTGTATCGTTTTTCCTTCGCGCAAATCAAACGGAGTGCCCGTCACATCAAGCAGTGCACCAGTCGGAAGAAATTCGTGATCCAATTCCAAAAATCGGTCGCTTTTTATTTTTAGCTGATGTTGCAAAATATCGCTTTTTACGTTGCCACTTAAATTAAAATACGTATGGTTCGTTAACGTTATTGGCGTATCTTTGTCAGAAGTGGCACGGTAGGAAATCGTTAGTTCGTTTTGATTATTTAATGTGTACGTGACGTGAACGTCGACGTTCCCAGGATATCCTTCTTCTCCATCAATACTCATATACGAAAATTGGACACCGACTTCATCTTTTCTAGAAAATCCCGCTCCTTGCCAAATGGCATGATGAAACCCTTTTTTGCCACCATGTAAATGGTTGCCGTTTTCGTTTTTATCGAGTGTGTACGTGTTGCCGTTTAATTCAAAAGAGGCATTTTTTATCCTTCCCGCCACTCTTCCGATGATCGCCCCGAGATACGGGCTGTTGGTCAAATAGGAAGAAAAATCATCGAATGCTAGCACAATATTTTCATAGTTTCCATGTTTATCAGGAGTTACTATTTTCGTAATAATACACCCATAATTGATACACGTCACTTCGATGCCGTTATCGTTCGTAAAGGTATAAGCGATAATCGGACGGCCGTCCACTTCCGTCCATTGTTCTTGGACAATTTTCATCCCTACCCCTTCCTTCCTTTGTGTGCTGCTTATAGTTCAACGACTTTTCCGATACTCGCTGACGTGCGGCATGCCTCTAATACTTTTGCTTGCCGAATGATTGCGTCAGGTGAATAGCTTGGCGTTGTCCCATCGATGATGCATTGCGAGAAGTGCTCCACCTGTAGACGGTATTGGTCGCCGTTCACTACTTCTTCCCGCGTGTTTCCGTCGCCTGCTTGGATGATGATTAAGCCGTTGCCTTGTTGCACGTCCGGACGGTACGCCCGCGGAACAGTAATTTTTCCCTTCGTTCCGATAATTTCATACTCGTTACGGGCAAACATATCGAAACTGCAGTCAAATAAAGCATGGACACCATTTTCCAATAACATCCACCCGCTTGTTATTATATCCACCCCGTAACGGTCATCGTACGTAGAATGAACGGATAAAGCAACTGGCTCCGTTTCTAGTAAATAGCGAATGGAATGCACACAATAGCAGCCCACATCTAGTAAACTCCCACCGCCAAACGCCGCCTCCATTCGAATATTATTCTCCCGCTCAGCAAGGTAAAAAGAAAAACTTGACCGCATGCTTTTTACTGTTCCGATTTCTCCAGAAGCAATGATTTCTTTTACTCGGTTGTGCTGCGGGTGAAACTGGTACATAAACGCTTCCATCCAAATGACCCCGTTTTCTTGGCAAGCCTCGACCATTTTTCGAACATCTTCTTCGCATAAAGCTGCTGGCTTTTCGCAAAGAATATGCTTTTTCTGTTTCGCTGCTTTCACCGTCCATTCCATGTGCATATGGTTCGGAAGCGGAATATATACAGCATCAATGTTAGGATCGGCAAGCAAGTCTTCATAATTGTTATAAGCTGTTGGTATTCCGAACTGCTGCGCTACTTCATGCGCCTTCCTGCTACCGCTTGCGATTGCTGCGACTTCGGCGTTTTCTGCACGCTGAATCGCTGGAATCAGCTCGTTTCTAGCAATAGCCGCCGTGCTTAAAATTCCCCAGCGCACGTTCTTTCCCACATTTCCCACTCCTTTTTCAATAGGTAGAGGCTGATCTAAACAACAAGACCAGCCCCTACCCTTTTTGAATTTTCCAACGCTTTCTTCACAATGATTATAGCAATTTTTAGTTAGTTTGTCCAAAAAACGAACTAACTTTAGTGATTGCTTTTTTCTAATAACGTTGTTAGAAAAGCAAGCCAACCTCGTTCAATCGTTGCTTTTGTAACCATGGACAGCGTTCCGATTCGAGAGGAGTCATTGCCACGAAACTAATTAAAACGAGAATCCCGCCCATAAGTGAGACGGGGCGGGTGTTGTTTGTTAGAGAATAATGTTTAACAATGAGATGAAAATAAAAGCTACCACTGAAATAATCGTTTCCATCACGGTCCAAGTCATAAGTGTTTCTTTGACCGTCATGCCAAAATATTCTTTAATCATCCAGAAGCCGGAGTCGTTGACGTGCGACAAAATCAGCGAGCCAGCACCGGTCGCCAACACGAGCAGCTCCATATTTGTACCTGACATAGTAGCAGCGATTGGCGCGACGATACCAGCGGCAGTCATCATCGAAACAGTAGCTGAACCAGTTGCGACGCGAATGAGAGCTGCAATCCCCCATCCTAATAAAAGCGGGGATAGATGGGAATGTTTCGCTGCCTCAGCAATTTGTTGGCCGATACCAGAGTCAAGAAGCACTTTATTGAACGCTCCTCCTGCCCCGATAACAAGTAAGATGTTTGCGACTGGACCAAGGCAGTCGTTTGCAAATTTTAGCACGTTGTCACGGTTAAACCCTCGGGAATATCCTAGGCTAAAGAACGAATAAATCGTGGCAAGGAGTAGTGCGACAATTGGGTCACCGATAAAACGTAATACTTTCGCTGTTTCTAATGTTTGATCGAGCGTAACGTTGGCAATCGAAGAGATAAGCATTAAAATGACCGGAAGCAAAATCGTAAATAGCGTGTTCCCGAATCCTGGGAGTTCTCTTGTTTCTTTATGCTGTACGAGCTGTTCAGCGATTTCCGCCGGCACCTTTTTGTACATGCGCGCACCAATCCATTTTCCATACAATGGTCCAGCAATAACCGCCGTCGGCAGGCCAACGATAAGCGAATAAAGAATCGTCTTTCCAACGTCTGCTTTAAAAATGCCAACCGCTGCCATCGCTGCTGGATGCGGCGGAACGAGACCGTGCACGACCGATAAGCCAGCGACAAGCGGAATCCCAATTGTAACGAGCGAAATACCTGTTTCCATCGCGATCGTAAAGACGAGAGGGATAAGCAATACAAACCCTACTTGGAAAAACACCGGAATCCCAACCAAAAAAGCAACGACCATCATTGCCCAATGAACACGTTTTTGACCAAAGCGAGCAATTAGCGTTTTGGCAATTCGTTCAGCTCCGCCGGACTCCGCCATCATTTTTCCGAGCATCGTTCCGAGTGCCAACACAATCGCCAAAAAACCAAGCGTATTGCCTAACCCAGCCTTAATCGAATCAATAATACCCGGTGTTTCTGGTGATGGGGCAATAAGCGGCATCCCCATCGCTAAACCGACACCAACAGAAATTAAAATGAGCGCGACAAACGGATGCATTTTCACTACAGTAATTAGTAGCAATAGCACCATAATAGCAACAACAACAATGGCAATCCCCATTCCTTGTTCCCCCTTTGTTTTTGCGCAAAATAACTAAATTAAATTTCTCACCATCACAAATGCTTGCCGCCTTCCACTAAGAAACTACGAAATTATCTAAATCGATTTAGTATTCTTTAGTGGGGTACTAAATCGGTTTAGTTGATAAAGATTTTTATCCATTTCGACGTTGAAATGCTGCAATCATATCAAACTCCTCTTTTAACCGCTCATACAAACGCACATACAAGTCAAATAGTTCAGCATAAATGCGTGTATGGGCTTCGTTTGGTTCATGACAAGCCGTTGTATCAATCCATGTTTTTACCATCCCCAACGACGGCAACTCACCTAAAGCATGAAGCGCTACAGCAGCAGCTCCTAATGCAGATGCTTCGTGCGTTTGCGGCACAATGAGCGGTTTTCCGAGCATATCAGAGAGTATTTGCCGCCAAAACGGCGATTTAGCAAACCCACCTGAAACACGGATCTCCTCCATTGGTCCAGTCACATCGCGAATAGCAAGTGCTACTGATAAAATGCTAAAGCAGACGCCTTCCATCACCGCGCGGATGAAATGTTCGCGTTTGTGATGGAGACTAAGACCGAAAAACGTCCCGCGGGCATTTGCATTCCAATATGGTGCGCGTTCTCCCGATAAAAATGGTAAAAACAAAAGTCCTTCTGCCCCCGGCGGTACGCGTTCGGCGTATTTCGTCAATAAATCATATGGATCCACGCCGAGCTTTTTCGCCACTTCTCGTTCTTGCGCACCGAATTCATCACGCAGCCAGCGAAGCAAAATACCACCGTTATTCGTTGGTCCACCGACGACCCAATACCCCGGAGTTAATGCATAACAAAACGTCCTACCTTTTTCATCCGTCGTTGGCTTTGCGGCAATGGTTCGTACTGCTCCACTTGTTCCGATCGTAATAGCTGCCTCTCCCGGGAGCACCGCCCCAACACCGATGTTGGCAAGCACGCCATCACTTGCTCCAATAATGACCGGCACACTAGGAGCTACGCCCATTTTTTCTGCCCATTCTTTTTTCATTCCTTGCAAAATGTGCGTTGCTGACACAAGGCGAGGCAAATGTTCGCGGCCAATTCCAAGGAAAGATAGGACGTCCTCATCCCAATCGAGTGTACTAAGACGAAACAAACCGGTAGCCGAAGCAAGCGAATGATCGGTGACGTATTCTCCATACAGGCGATAAAGCACGTAATCTTTTACCGAAACAAAGCGTCTAGCATTTCGAAATATGTCCGGCTGCTCTTCTTTCAGCCACAGCAATTTTACTAGCGGCGACATTGGGTGAATTGGTGTTCCCGTCCGCCGGTAAATATCAATCCCTCTTTGTTCCTTGAGCACCCTTTCTGCTTGAGAAACGCTTCGATTGTCAGCCCAGATGATGAGATTAGTAAGAGGTTTCCCATCTTTATCAATTGCCATCACCGAGTGCATGGCTGCACTAAATCCTAGTGCTTTTACTTGTTCTGGACGGATGGCATAGCGAACTGTCACTCCTCCCACCGCTTGAATGACCGCTGCAAACAACTCTTCCGGATCTTGCTCTGCCCATCCCGGATACGGCTGAATCATGGAATAATCGACGGCATGGGAGGCTAACACCCGACCTTGTTCGCTAAAAACGACTGCTTTTGTACTCGTCGTTCCGATGTCCACTCCAATGACGACTTTCTCTTGAATCACCATCGTTTCTCCTCCCTTCGTCATTTATCCTTTCGTCTAATCGATGTCCGTTCCTTCAGTATCGGAGAGAAACGAAACACACGCGGCTTCTCTTTCCGCTTCTGCTCAATTTGCACAAACAACTGTTCGGTTGCTTTTTTCCCCATGGAAAATGTCGGCTGGGCAATCGTCGTCAACATTGGAGTATAAATATCAGCAAACGGCACATCATCAATGTTGATTATCGCTAAGTCTTCGGGCACGCGAATATCAGTTTCTTTCACAAAGCGAAGAACACCCATCAAAGCCAAGTCGTTAATGGCAAATAGAGCATTTGGTCGTTCAGGCTTGGCAAACCGCTTTTTCAGCTCTTCAGGTAGCAAAGCAGGGGTAACGGCAATGATGTTGTTTTCATCGACAACAAACCCTCTTTTTTCCATTGCTATGCGAAACCCTTCAAACCGCTCCATCCGCGGTACGTTATAAGCAACGAGCGGTGGAATGACAATAGCGATACGGTCATAGCCGTGTGATGCTAAATAATCAACAGCCATTTCTGCCGCCTTAAAATTGTCTAACAATACGCTATCCACTTCCACCCCCGGCACCATCCGGTCAACAAAGACAAGGGGAAAGCGCTCCTCTACAAGAGGACGGTACACCTCTTCGTTTTTCCCTGTCGGAAAAACAATTAGTCCGTCCACTTGTTTAGCCAGAAGCATGTTGACATATTTTTTTTCCTTTTCTGGGTCATCGTCCGAGTTGCAGATAATAACATGGAACCCGCGCTTCTGGCATTCCTCTTCAATGGCATGCAACACTTGCGTCGTCAACATATGCAGCATATTAAACACAATTACACCAATGGTGGCCGTCGTTTTTTGCTTTAAACTGCGGGCGATTACATTCGGCTGATAACCAAGTTCCTCAATCGCTTGAGCGATGCGTTTTCTTGTTTCCTCGCTCATATATTCGTAGCGTTTGTTCAAATATTGCGAAACTGTACTTTTGGAAACGTTGGCCAATTTCGCGACATCGGCCATCGTCACTTTTTTCAACGGGATCCCTCTCTCTTTTACTAAATCGATTTAGTTTAGAAAACGTTTTCATAAACCGGTTTAGTGTTATTATAAATGAGATGGAAAAGATGTGCAATATTTTTTATTTAAGTTTTTCACTATGTTAGAATACTATATCTCAACAGGAGCTAAAATCCATCGCTTTTATAATGCCCCTATGCTTGTCGCGTCGCCGAGGGGCTTATTAACATAGGTATAGACAACCCACGAACTGCTCACCCTTCTGTTGATTTCTTTTGTTCTTCTGTTAATCTATAGATAAGCCATATTCAAGGGAGGTGGGACAGTGGCTACTCCTGAGCAAGGCAAAAACTATTCGTATGCTGATTGGGAAACGTGGGAAGGGCGTTGGGAGCTCATTAACGGAAAAGCGTACGATATGACGCCGGTCCCGTCTTCTGAGCATCAGTTTGTCGTAGGAGAATTGTATTTTTCCTTGCGTCGTTTTTTTCAAAACAAACAATGTTTTGTGTTTGTCGCTCCGTTTGATGTATTCCTTGGTCAAAAAGACGATGAGGAAGCTCCTGATGATATTGTCCATCCCGATATTGCCATCATTTGCGACAAAAAACAGATTAGAAAAAAGGGGGGCTACGGAGCACCGGCACTTGTTGTCGAAGTATTGTCACCATCCACTGCCTTAAAAGACGATAACGAAAAATTTTATGCTTATCAGCGCCACGGAGTTCGTGAGTACTGGATTGTTGATGCTGCCAATCAAATGGTTCACGTATACTATTTGCAAGAAGGAACGTACCAACGAATCGCAACGTACGGACAACAAGATACGTTGCACTCGGCACAATTTAAAGAATTATCCATCCCGTTAGCACCATTGTTTGCATGGAGCTAAAACGGCTCTTGTCGTCTGAACAAGAGCCGTTCGTTCTTATTTTCCGATAAAATTCGGTTTTCGTTTTTCTAAAAATGCTTGGACACCTTCACGATGGTCGGTTGTTTTCCGCATTTTTTGCTGGGCGTCGGTTTCAAGCTGAAGGACGTGCAGCAATTCGTCTTTTGTCGTTTTGGCATACAGCGTTTTCGTCGCAATCATCGCTTGTAGCGGTTTTGCTTGCCATTCTGCTAGTTTTTGCTCGATTTGTTCTTCGTTTTCCGCGACGAAATCGACGATGCCTAAATCATATGCCTCCATCGCGCTCATCGGCTTTCCTTCCCAAATGAGATGTTTCGCTTTTACTTCGCCGATGCGCTTCGCTAAAAAGAAATGCCCCCCACCATCTGGAACAAGCCCGATGCCGATAAAATTCATCGCTAAGCGCGCATCTTTTGTCGCGATGACATAGTCGCTTGCCAACGCAAAACTTAACCCTAATCCTGCCGCTGGTCCATGAATCGCTGCGACAACAATTTTCGGCAGCTCATACAATGTCGTAATGAGCTGCTGGATCGTGTTCATCACGTCATGAAACGCTCCTTCATCTTCGACGCGAAGCATCGTTTTAATATCGCCTCCAGCGGAAAATCCCCTTCCTCTCCCACGAATAAGAAGAAGCTGTGCATCGCTTTGTTTGACTTGGCGAAGTGCTTCGACCAATTCATTCAACATTTGCACGTCCATCGCATTTAACGAATCCGGACGGTTCAACTCTAATACTGCGACATTCCCTGAAAATGAAAGTACTACCGTTTCCATTGTTCTCCCCCTGTTTCACCGATTTCCTTTTACTTTATTCCGCACGATTGGCGAAAATCCTTTTTTTAATATAAAAAACCGCACCACTTCAAGTGGCACGGGCGAATTTGTTAGCGATTCCGGTTGAAAATGATCAGCTTTAACTCCGTCATTTCTTCGATCGCGTAGCGAATTCCTTCGCGGCCAAATCCGCTTTCTTTCACGCCGCCATACGGCATATGATCGACGCGGAATGTTGGGATATCGTTAATAAGCACCCCGCCAACATGCAGTTTCTCCGCCGCTTCCCACGCCGTATGAACATTGTCGGTATATATGCCTGCTTGCAGCCCGTAGCGCGAATCGTTGACAAGCTCAATCGCTTCGTCGACGGAAGGCACTTGATTAATTAACACAATTGGCGCAAATACTTCTTGGCACGATACTTTCATCGTTGGCGCCGCATCTAAAATGACCGTTGGTAACAAAATATTTCCTTGTCTCTCTCCACCAACTGCAACAGTAGCGCCGCCTTGTTTCGCTTCTTCGATCCAATCTAGCGAACGCTCGACGTCTTTGGCAGAAATAAGTGCGGAAACGTCTGTGCTCGGATCAAGCGGGTCGCCGACGTTCAACTGCTTCACCGCCGCAATAAACTTTTCAACAAATTCTTTATACCGTTTTTCATGCACGTAAATACGTTGCAATGAAATGCACACTTGCCCTTGGAAAGAGAAAGCGCCGACGACGCACCGCGGAATGATTCGCTCGACATCGA
This sequence comes from Anoxybacillus sp. J5B_2022, assembly GCF_026847645.1. GTDB lineage: Bacteria > Bacillota > Bacilli > Bacillales > Anoxybacillaceae > Anoxybacteroides. Next base: position 3,264 of record NZ_JAPSMC010000027.1, on the reverse strand, counting down.
CTTGTTCATCGATAATGACCGCTGAGTTTGACCCTAACTCTAGCGTCACGCGCTTTAACCCAGCCTTGTTGCGGATGCCAATCCCTACTTCTGGGCTTCCGGTAAAGGTTACCATGCTAATGCGTGGATCGGTAACAATTTGGTCGCCGACCGTTTTTCCGCTTCCGGTCACGACATTGAGTGCTCCTTTTGGCAACCCTGACTGTTCAAACAATTCGGCAATAAAGTAGGCAGAAAGCGGCGTTTGGCTCGCTGGTTTCAATACGACCGTATTTCCAGAGGCAATCGCAGGACCTAGCTTATGTGCCACTAAGTTCAATGGAAAATTAAACGGCGTAATCGCTCCGATCACCCCAATCGGCTCTCTCACCGTAAAGGCGACGCGATGTTCTCCGCCTGGCGCAGCATCAAGCGGAATTGTTTCCCCGTGAATCCGTTTCGCTTCTTCCGCGGCAAATTTGTACGTTTGAATCGTGCGCGCTACTTCCCCTTTGGCGGTCGTGATTGGTTTTGCGGCTTCTTTCGCGATGATCGTAGCCGCTTCTTCCGCCCGCTGTTGCAATAGCGAAACGACTCGCTCTAAAATCGCTGCACGTTCGTGTGCCGGCATCTTTGCCATCGTCCGCCGCGCTTCATACGCAGCCGCAATCGCCCGCTTGACATCACGCTCTGTCGCTAGCGGAATCTCCGCCAACACTTCGCCAGAATACGGCGACAACAGCTCCGAATACGCCTCCGCTTCTACCCATTCGCCGTTAATATACAGTTTCTTTTTTTCGGTTGTTGTATGCATCCTGTTTTCCTTCCTTTCGTAAGCATTATTCCTAAACTACTCTTTCACTTTTATTCTGTTTTTTCTGAAAAAATCCTTCACTATATCACTAACTCCCTAGTTCAACAGCGACTAGACAACTCTTATTTCGTACCTTGATACGGCGAACTGACGATGAAGATGCCATTTCTCCCATCACGTAACGAATTCCTTCCCCCTAAATTATTTCCTTTCATGTTGTTACGATGATTGGCAGGACGTATTTATCGTTAATATGTACGCATCAACGAAATTACTAAAGCCCCCCATCAGATGATGAGGGGCAGAAGGTTAATTTTCTATTCGCTTGATGATTTTGGCTGGGTTTCCGCCAACGACGACGTTGTTTGGTACGTCTTTTGTGACAACGGCGCCAGAGGCGATGACAACATTATCGCCGATGTTCACCCCAGGATTGATTACCGCTCTTCCGCCAATCCATACGTTATGCCCGATGCGAACCGGTTTCCCGTATTCTAGTCCTGTGTTTCTTTCCTGCGGATGTAGCGGATGTGTCGCTGTATAGATGTGCACACCAGGGCCAACTAGGCAGTTATCGCCGATTCGTACTTCACACACGTCTAAAATCACGCAATCAAAATTCATATAAAAATTTTCCCCGACGTGAATGTTGTACCCGTAGTCGCAGCGGAAGTTCGGTTCAACATACACGTTGTTTCCAGTTGAACCGAACAATTCTTTTAACAATCTTACTCGTTTCTCATATTCTGTTTCGAGCGTCTGATTATATAAACGAGTAAGCTTTCTCGCCCGTTCTCGCTCTTGGGCTAACTGCGGATCCGCCGCGCAATACAGTTCCCCGTTTATCATTTTTTCTTTTTCGCTCTTCATGCCCCCGCTCTCCTTTTGCAACGTTTTCCATCAGTATACCACACCCTTCCCTTTTTTCGAAAAAGCGCTACGGACGATGTGCTGGTTCATCACATACACGCCTGTTAAAATGACGATGCCACCGAGCATGGAGAGGAGATGGATTTTTTCTCCTTGGACAACGATGTCAAGGACGAGTGAGAGGAACGGGGAAACGTATAGCCATGTCGCTGGGAACGAAGGGTTTGTTTTTTGGAGTAGCCAATAGTACAACCCGTGCCCAACAACGGAGCCGATCATGACTAAATACAATAGCGAAAGCCAGCCGCTGCCGTTTACTGCGGAAAGATTGGGCTTCTCGGCAAAAAAAGAAGCGACAAGCAGCGCCAACCCACCAACCAACATTTGATAGCCGTTTAGCATCAGCGACGAAACGCCTTGTTTTAATACTCTTTTAGAATAAACGGTGGCAAAGGCATAAAAACTTTCCCCGATAATAACAACCGCGCAAGCAAGCAGCCAAACGAGGTGAAACTGCACCGAAAGCGATGGGAAGGTGAGCAAAACAATCCCTAGAAAACCTAAACCAAGTCCAACAAACTGTACGCTCGTCATTTTACTTTTTTCAACTTTTGCATGAAGCAACGTGACAAAAAGCGGTCCTGTCGCTGATAACAATGCGGCAAAACTAGATGGAATGTATTGCTCTGCCCAATACAGTGTCCCAAATGTCATACCTGTCATACATAACCCCGTCAATAAAAACGGCACAAGTTGCTTTTTCGTTGGAAAAGAAAATTGTTTCGTCACCATTCCGTAGACAATGACGAGAAAGCCGGCGAGAAAAAAGCGGAAACCGGCAGAAAAATACGGAGTCCACCCTGCTTGCAAGCCGATTTTAATCGCTAAAAACGTCGTCCCAAAAATAAGGCACATCGCAAAATACCCCAACAAAACCATTTCCATCACCTTTTTCTGTTATTTTACGTATAGCATGCTATAATAGCTGTATAACAGTAAAACTCTTTCTATAACAGTAGGTGGAAGTATGAACATTCCTTTAAAACGCTATTCGCACGTTCCGGTGCACGAACAAATATGCCAATATTTTATCGACCGGATTTCTTCCAATATGTTAAAAGAAGGCGAACAGCTCCCTTCTGTCCGAAAGTTGGCAAAAGAGCTGGGAGTGGCGTTAGTGACGGTGCAAAAAGCGTATCAACAGCTGCAACAAAAAGGATATGTCGAAAGTTTTCAAGGGAAAGGAATTTTTGTGAGGCAGCGAGCTTCCAGCGCTTCTACTTCTCTTGACACGAAATGGCAAATGCTAGTTCCTGACTACGTGCCGCGGGCGCAATCACTCGCAATTTCTCAACCGTTACGAAACATTCGCTATAACTTAGCTACTGCTTGTTTTCATGGAGAACTTTTTCATGATTAATCACGCAGGAAACCCCTGCTTTCAAGCATGGGGAGGAATGCGTTTTTTTTGTTTATTTTTCGCTAAAAAAATATAAAATAAAATTAGTGAAAGGTGGTGAGGACATGAAATTGACTTTAACAGCAAAAATTAAAATTTTACCGACATCTGAACAAGAACAACTTCTTCAAAAAACGATGCG
>NZ_JAPSMC010000026.1 GCF_026847645.1 Anoxybacillus sp. J5B_2022 | reverse complement strand
TATGTTTGGAAACGATTGGTAATAAATTAGAAGTTGTCGATGAAAGAATGAATCACTGCCTTTTGGCATACAAATACAAAAGGGGTGATGAGCATTGAAACCAATCGATTTATTAAAAATTTCTCAAGCGCTTGATCATACGTATACGATGTTAGCGCCATACGAGGAAGAAGGGCTGGAACGGATTGAAATGGCGAAACATGAATGGAAGCAAGCATTTGTATACGTGCTCTCTAGTGTATTTCGGGCTTAGATGGAAAAAACGCTCCGGCTTTTCTTTGTTTCATTGACTTCTTTCAGCATATAAGGGATAATATTAGTTTGTTACTGTTATTATGTTGGAGGGTTTGGAACGATGAGCCGTGAGCGATATCCTTTTTCATTAGAGAAAAATGAAAGTTTTTTTGATAAATTGGGCGAGTGGATTGGCGATGTGTTTTACGATATTTTGCCAGAGGCCGGATTCGAATTGCGCGACGAGCAAGTATATATGGCGTTTCAGATCGAACGCGCTTTTAAAGAAAAAAAAGTGATGTTTGCGGAAGCGGGGGTCGGAACAGGAAAAACGATTGTATACTTGTTGTATGCGATTTGTTATGCCCGCTATACAGGAAAGCCGGCGATCATCGCCTGTGCGGACGAAACGCTCATCGAGCAACTTGTCAAAAAAGAAGGAGATATCGCAAAAATTTCGCAAGTGCTCGATTTACATATCGACGTGCGTCTTGCCAAGTCGCAAGACCAATATTTATGTTTAAATAAACTCGATCAAGTGTTAATGACCGACGACGATGAGATCGAATTATATGAGCAAATTTTCGATGAACTTCCGGCATTTGTTCATGACCATAAAACGTTGCAGTCATTCTATCATTACGGTGACCGGAAAGAATACGCCCATTTAAGCGATGAACAATGGCAAAAAATCGCATGGGATCAGTTTCAAGACTGTTTTGCGTGTGAAAAGCGCCACCGCTGCGGACAAACGCTATCGCGCGAACATTACCGAAAAGCGGCTGACTTAATCGTTTGTTCGCACGATTTTTATATGGAGCATGTTTGGACGTACGAAGCGCGCAAACGGGAAGGGCAATTGCCGCTTTTGCCGGAGGCGAGCTGTGTCGTCTTTGACGAAGGGCATTTATTGGAGTTTGCAGCCCAAAAAGCGCTAACGTACCGCATGAAAGAAACAACGCTAGAAACGCTACTTACACGTTTATTGGAAAACGATATTCGTGAAGAACTAGCGTATTTAATCGAAGAAACGTTGCAAGTGTGCGACCGCTTTTTTGCGGAGCTGGCGCTATGTGCAACCGAAGTAATTGGTTCGAACCGGCAAGAAATTACGTTTTCTCCGTCACTCGTTCGCTACGCCAAAGAATTGTCCAAAAAAATTGAAGCCATTGGCAATGAGCTCGTTTTTGAAAGTGAAACGTATACGATCGACCATTATCAGTTAAACATTGTCGATGAATACTTAGACCAAATTGAGCATTCGCTTCATTTGTTCGTTCATAACCGCGAAGCGATTACGTGGCTCGAAACATCGCCAGAAGGAAAAACGCTTGTCATTATGCCGCGGACGGTACAAGAAGTGTTGCGCGAAAAAGTGTTTAACAAAAAAATGCCGTTTATTTTTTCATCGGCCACGTTATCGAATCAAAAATCGTTTACGTATATTGCTGAAAGTCTGGGGATTGACGACTATTTATCGTTTAGCGTCGATTCACCGTTTGACTATGACGAGCAAATGACGATTTATATGCCGACCTTTACGAACGATGATACGCTATTTTCACAAAAGTATCGCTATGCGTTGCAAAAAATTCGTGAAACGGAAGGGCGGGCGCTCGTTTTATTCCCTTCGAAACAAGAGCTGCAGCAGTTTAAGCAGGCGGCTGAAAAAGAACATGAATTCTCCTTTTTGTTTGAAGGGGACCGGGAAATTAGCGAGCTAGTCGCTACGTTCCAACGCGATGAAGAAACGGTTTTATGCGCGGAACATTTATGGGAAGGATTAGATATTCCAGGACCGTCACTATCGAACGTGATCATTTGGTCATTGCCGTATCCGCCAAACGATCCGGTGTTTCAAGCGAAGCGAAAAGTATATGCCGATCCGTTTTGGCAAGTGGACGTCCCGTATATGCTGTTGCGTTTGCGACAAGGAGTTGGCCGCCTCATTCGCACGCATGAAGATCGCGGCATTGTTTCCATTTTTGTGACCAACGATGAAAATGAAAAGGTGATCGAAGCGATCAAAGGCGTATTGCCGACGGATATCAGGGGAGAATAATTTCTTCCCTATTTTTCTCTTTATTAAAGAGGAGATTTTTTGTTCGAGTGGAATTATATATGGGCGAGCAAAGTGATAGGGGGATCGAGATGTTCAAAGATATCGAACAACAATTTTTACGTTATGTGAAAAAAATGATGAGTTACAATGAAGCCATTCAACTGATGTATTGGGATATGCGGACCGGGGCGCCGAAAAAAGGGTTAGAGCAGCGGTCAGAAGTCATTGGCCTGCTTTCGGAAGAAGTGTTTAAAATGTCGACATCGGAAGAAATGGCTGCCTATATTGCCAAGTTGTCGCCAATGGATGTACAGGCGCAATTATCGGACGTTGCCCGCTATACGTTAGCAGAATGCAAAAAAGAATATGAGCGAAACAAAAAAATTCCGGCAGAAGAATACAAAGAGTACGTCATTTTGCAATCAAAAGCGGAAAGCGTATGGGAAGAAGCAAAAGCTGCTGCCGATTTTTCGATGTTTCGTCCGTATTTAGAAAAGCTTGTGGCATTTAACAAAAAATTTATCGATTATTGGGGCTACGAAGGAAATCCGTACAATACGCTGCTCGATTTATACGAGCCAGGAATCACAGTGGAAGTGTTAGATGCGGTATTTGCAAAACTGCGCGAACGTATCGTTCCGCTCGTTCAGGCGGTCGTGGCCTCCCGCCATCAGCCGGACACGTCATGCTTGTTTCGTCTGTTTCCAAAAGAAAAGCAACGCGCATTTAGTTTACAATTGTTGCGTGAACTTGGTTATGACTTCTCGGCAGGACGGTTAGATGAAACCGTTCATCCGTTTGCGATCGGCTTAAACCCTGGAGACGTCCGAATTACAACGCGATACGATGAACGCGATTTCCGCACAGCGCTATTTGGTACGATTCATGAGTGCGGCCATGCGCTCTATGAACAAAATATCGCCGAAGAATTAACCGGAACGCCGCTATGTACTGGCACGTCCATGGGCATTCATGAGTCGCAATCGCTATTTTACGAAAATTTCATCGGTCGTCATTATTCGTATTGGAAGCGCAACTACCCGTTGCTTCAGCAATACGCACCGGAACAATTTGCGAACGTATCGCTGGATGAATTTTATCGCGCCATCAATGAAGTAAAGCCGTCGCTTATCCGTATCGAAGCGGATGAATTAACGTATCCGTTACATGTTATGATTCGCTATGAAATTGAAAAGGGGCTGTTTAACGGGACGATGGATGTGAGCGAGTTGCCGGATATTTGGAATGCAAAATATGAAGAATATCTCGGCATTCGTCCTGAGCATGATGGAGTAGGGGTACTGCAAGACGTGCATTGGTCGGGAGGAAGTTTTGGCTATTTTCCTTCTTACGCGCTCGGCTATATGTATGCAGCGCAACTGCAACACGCGATGTTGAAAGATCTTCCAAATTTTGCGGAGTTGCTTGAAACAGGGGAGTTGTTGCCGATCCGAAACTGGCTGACGGAAAAAGTTCATCGTTTCGGAAAAACGAAAAAGCCGCTCGAAATTTTGCAAGACGCAACAGGAGAAGGGTTGAACGTTGACTATTTAATTCGCTATTTAGAAGAAAAATATCGTGCGATTTACCGATTATAAACGCGAAGGGTGTCCCCAAAAAGCGGGACACCCTTTTTCACCACAATTTATATCCTTTTGAACCCGGCGGTGCGTTTTGAATCATGTCGATAAACGGAATTGTATAAGCGATTAAAATTAACGCAACCGTAATGCCGATCAAAAGTTTCCAGTTTTCCATTGCAAGCGGTGTGCGCTCTGCAGTTTCAGCCACTTCGCCGACAGGGAATTCGGTTTCTCCTTTTGGTGCGAAGAACGCTAAATTTGTGACGATGACAAGAACTAAAATAATGCCGATGAACAGAATCGTTCCGCCAACCGCTTGGGCGATTTGATACGGAATCCACTCAAGCGCTTGCGGTGAATTTCCGTACGTTGAAAACGCTGAGCGACGAGGTGCGCCAAGCAATCCTGCAAAGTGCATCGAACCAGACATAAACGTCATACCAACGACCCAGACGATCGTTTGAATAATCGCTAAACGGTTCATTGCTTTCGTCATCACGCGTCCGCTTAAATGCGGAATGAGCCAATAAGCGGCACCGAAGAACGTAAGGACAACGGTTGTTGCCAACGTTAAATGGAAGTGCCCCGTAACCCAAATCGTGTTATGCACGACTTGGTTTAATTGATGGGAAGCATTCACAAGTCCGCCGGCTCCTGCAGGAATGAAGAAGAGCATTCCGACAAACGGCGCAAAGAAACGAGCATCTCCCCAAGGAAGTTTACGCAACCAGCCGAAAAGACCAGTAGCCCCTTTCGAACGTCCATACATTTCAAACGTTGCAAACATCGCAAACGCTGTCATTAACGATGGAATCGCCACCATAAACGTTAACACAACTTGAACGTATTTCCAGAACGGATCAATCCCTGGCTCCATTAATTGATGGTGGAAACCAACCGGAATCGAGAAAAACAAGAACAAGATAAAGGACAAACGTGCCAACGAATCTGAGAAAATTTTTCCGCCGATAATTTTTGGAATAATCGCATACCAAACCATATAGGCCGGTAATAACCAGAAATAAACGAGCGGATGGCCAAAATACCAGAATAGCGTCCGGCTCACTAATACGTTAATGCGATCGACAAGTCCTAATGACCAAGGTAGCAATTGAATCAATACCGTCGCCGCAACTCCTAGTGAGCAAACAAGCCATAACACCATGTTCACAACTGCCATAAAGGTGAGAAGAGGACTCACTTGGCCTGGATGTTCTTTTTTCCAACGTGCATAATGTGCAAAAATCGCAAACCCACTAATCCAGCTGCCGACGACAACGAGCGTTAAGCCGAGATAGAAGCCTGGATGCGCTTGCAACGGCGCATAAAACGTATAAAGGACAGATGCTTCACCAATTAAAATAAAGAACGCGGTCATAGCTGTACCGATCGTCATTAACCAGAAGCCAATCCATCCCCAAAAACGAACGCGGTCAGAAAACGTTCCGGCTGTACGGCTGACAGCTGCAAATTGAAAACCGATAATAAAGAACGTAGTTAAAACGAGTCCGAGCAATACCCCATGAGTTGTTAAAATCGTATAATAGCTAATATTGGCTGGGAGAGTAAACTTTCCGGAACGCACTAACGTTTGCAATAATCCAGCTAATCCACCTAATGCTAATGCGATAAAAGCGACATAAATATGGGCGAGCGCCAATTTCGCATCGCGGCGATCCACTTTTAACGTTTCGTTCATTGTTTATCCACCACCTTAATTCGTGCCGTCATCATATGGTGGCCGGCACCGCAATATTCGTTACATAAAATCGTATATTCTCCGGCTTTATCAAACGTCTTTGTGAATGAGTTCACATAACCGGGTTCGACCATCATGTTAATATTCGTTCCGACGACTTCAAACCCGTGAATGACGTCTTTCGTTGTAACATTAATTGTTACTTTTGCCCCTTTTGGAATTTCTACTTGAGATGGTGTATAGCTAAATGCCGAAGCGACCATATTTAGTTGATATTCGTTATCTCCTGTTTTGACTAATCCTGGTTTGTTAAATGGAGGCGTTTGATCTACCTTTTCGGGATCGATCGTTGTTAAGCAGCTCGGCGGCTGGTTGCCTTTTGCGAACGCGCTGACACCAATAATCGTTAAAAAGACGAATAAAGAGCCAATTCCGAAAATAAGCCAAATTTTCTCATATTTGTGTATGTGCATACCGTCTGTTCTCTCCTTTCTTTTATAGACGTTCTAAAAATAGAAAATATACGCTAACCCACGTGAAAATAAGGAAAAACCCTAACAAAAAAACTGAAGCAAGCGTTCCTTTTAAGTTGCTGTCCTCTGTTGCTTTCCCTTTTATTTTTTCACTTGCCATCCTCCCATACCTCCTTTCTTTCATCCCCCAAACGAATATTTACACTTTCATAATACAAAACTAATGGCGATTTGGTAGGGGATTTTCACCATTTCACAAATTGTTCATTACTTACTTTACCACTATAATAACAGTAAGAAATTGATATATCAGTGATTTTTGTCACATAGCGCCAGTTGAATTTGTGAAAAAAATGTGAACATATCGATTCCAAAAGAGGAATTGAAAGCGTTTTATTTTATGTATAGCAATGATTGGAAAGGGAATAGTAAGTATAACTAACCCGTTTCACGATTGAGGTGTTGTTATGACTGCCATTCTTTCTGTCGGGATTGCATCATTGCCTTATAAAGTAAAACAAGAAGAAGCACGGCAATATGTGAAACGGCTATTCGAGCGATCCGTTCCTCATATTGACCGGCTATTGACAATTTTTGATAACGGTGGCATTGAATCGCGCTATTTCGTGCAACCGCTGGAATGGTATCAACAAGCTCATTGTTTTTTCGAAAAAAACGATGTATATATCGAAAGTGCCGTTCGCTACAGTTGCGAAGCGGTGCAAACCTGCTTACAAAATCGTTTTTTTCTCGAAAACCCGATCGCTTATGAAGAAATTGAAGCGATTTTTTATATTTCGACTACCGATCTTTCCACGCCAAGTATAGAAGCAAGAATAATGAATAAGCTCCCGTTTTCTCCTGCTACTAAACGCATTCCGATTTGGGGATTAGGATGCGCCGGGGGAGCGGCGGGATTGGCGCGTGCCTATGAATATTGTTTGGCCTTTCCAACGGCAAAAGTGCTCGTCATTGCGGCTGAGTTTTGCAGTTTAACGTTTCAGCCGAACGATCATTCAAAAAGCAATATGATCGGCACGTCGTTGTTTGCGGATGGAGTGGCGTGTCTTTGTGTCGCTGGAGATGGGGCGATTGATGCTCGCACTCGTCCATATATTGTGGCGACCGAGTCTATTTTCATGCCTCATTCTGAAAACGTCATGGGATGGGACGTGCGCGATGAAGGGTTTTTTGTCGTATTTTCTAAAGATATTCCATCTCTCATCCAGTCGTGGTTAAAACCAAGCGTCGATGCCTTTTTGCAAAATAACGGTTTCGCCATGAACGATATTGCGCATTTCATTACCCATCCGGGCGGCAAAAAAGTGATTATTGCTTATCAACAAGCGCTAGGGATTGACGAACGAAAAATGAAACTATCATTTGATGTGTTGCGCCGCTTTGGCAATATGTCGTCGGCAACCATCTATATAAGTTGACATTTTGTTTTACATCCAGCTGATTACTCACCACGTTATATCATATCGGCTTGTATGGAGATGAAAACGAAAAATCGGAAATTCTTTATTGCAACTTATATAGCAGGATTTTTTTTTGCAATTTTTATGTTGGGAAATGGACGTAAATACAGTAAAATGGGTATATATCATGCAAACGTAAGGGGTTTTGGTACAATGGTGCAAGTGACACAACGTTCATCATTGCGTCCGTGGCTGGAAAAGTTAGCGTATGTTCATGACGAATGGATGAACAAAGGGGATGTGGAAAACGCAAAAAAAGCAAAGCAGCTGTTGCAAAAGGCGGCTAACGAAGAGTTTACAATTGCGTTTTGTGGCCATTTTTCCGCAGGAAAATCAAGCCTCATTAACGAGTTGCTCGGCGAACCGTTATTGCCGTCAAGCCCGATTCCGACAAGCGCCAACCTTGTAAAAGTGAAAGCGGGAAGGGAATATGCGCGCGTTTTTTATAAACATGAGCCGCCGGTGGAATATGCAGCACCGTACGATTACAACCAAATTCGTTCCTATTGCAAAAACGGTGACGAGATTGAAGCGATTGAAATCAGCCGGAAGACGACGCGCATTCCAAGTGGGGTGGCCATTATGGATACGCCGGGTATTGACTCAACCGATGATGCGCACCGGCTCGCTACCGAGTCAGCGCTTCATTTAGCAGACGTCGTCTTTTATATGATGGATTATAATCACGTTCAATCAGAATTGAATTTTCAATTTACGAAAGAACTAACGAGCTACGGAAAATCGCTATATTTGATTGTGAATCAAATCGACAAACACCGCGACGGCGAATTGCCATTTTCTGCGTTTCGACAATCGGTGCAAGAAGCGTTTTGCAACTGGGGTGTGCAAGTTGCGCGCATTTTTTTTACATCGCTAAAAGAGCGCGAGCATCCGTTTAATGAACTAAACGAACTTGTTCACTTTTTGCAGCTATTGTTTGCCGAGCGGGAAACACGGCTCCTAAAAGGGATAGAAGTGGCGGCTAAACGGCTTTTAAGCGACCATCTTGCATATTTAGAAAATGTTGACGCTGAAGCGGAAGAAGCGATGCACGCCCGGCTTGTCCAACTGTCCAATGTAAAAGAGGCAGCAAGTCTTCAACAAAAATGGGAAACGCTCGAAACACTAATCCAAGAAACTGAAACGACATTTCGCCAAGAACTCGACAATTTATTAGAGCATGCGTACGTCATGCCGTTTGAAACACGCGAATTGGCACACGCTTATTTACAGTCCGTGCAGCCGGATTTTAAAGTTGGATTTCTGTTTAGTAGGTCGAAAACGGAGCAAGAACGAACCGCACGCTTAACTGCGTTTTATCACAACTTGAAAGAAAAAGTGACTTCCCAAATCGAATGGCACGTTCGCGAGCATCTCGTCCGCTTTTTAAAAGAACATCAACTGCAAGATGCCGCTTTAATGAACGAATGCCAGCAACTAACGGTATCGTGGGATGAACAATTATTAGCCGAGTTGGTGAAAAAAGGTGCGGGCGTCACCGGGGAGTACGTGCTGAACTATACGAACGATGTCGCAACCGAACTGAAAAAACGCTATCGGAATGAGGCGTTGCGACTATTTGCTGCTATTTTTACGAAATGGCAGGAAACGGTGCAACAAGAGCGCCAACAGCTGGCGACTGAATTAGAAAAAGCGCTAGAAAAGCAACGGCTTATTCATGAGCTAAACGAACGAAAGCAGCACCGTGAGCAAGCGTATATGCAACAACTTTCGCTATTGGAGGCAGATGAACCGGTTTTGACGGTAACAGAAGCGCGTATTGCGGAACTTGTTCATGATGCGTTGCCTTTCCGGACAGAAACGACTCGCATTCCATTGGAACATAAGCAACAACCGACCGCTTCCCCGCAGCCGAAAAGGGAAGAGAAGCGAACCGAGCCGTCTAGTAGTGTCCAAAAAGCAGATCAAACAATCATTCATTTACATGAAGCAGCGCGGCTTGCGACAGGCATTCCGGGAATGAACCGTTTCGTTCACGAACTGACCGAAAAAGCGAAGCGGCTTGAATCCCGCACCTTTACCGTTGCCTTGTTTGGCGCGTTTAGTGCAGGGAAATCATCGTTTGCTAACGCGTTAATAGGTGAGCGTGTACTGCCATCGTCGCCAAATCCAACGACGGCAACGATTAATAAAATTGTGCCGCCAACCGCGGCTAGACCGCACGGCACGGTGATCGTCCAGATGAAAACAGCGGAACAGTTGTTGAAAGATGTGCAAAATTCGCTCCGCTACTTCCACATGAAAGCGGAAACGTTAGAAGAAGCGCTGTTAGCAAGCGAGCGAGCGCTTGTAACCGAAACGGTCGATGCGAAAGAAAAGCCGCACTATTCGTTTTTGCAAGCGGTCATTCGCGGCTATGAACAAGTAAAACAACTGCTTGGCACAACGGTGCAAATAGACCTTGACCAGTTTCCGTTATATGTAGCCGACGAAACGAAAGCGTGTTTTGTTGAGTCGATGGAACTTTATTACGACTGCGCGCTTACTCGTCAAGGGGTAGTGCTTGTCGACACGCCGGGGGCGGACTCGATCAACGCCCGCCATACGGGAGTGGCGTTTGAATATATAAAAAATGCCGATGCCATTTTGTTTGTGACGTATTATAACCACGCCTTTTCCAAAGCAGACCGCGAATTTTTGATTCAGCTTGGGCGTGTCAAAGATACGTTTACGATGGATAAAATGTTTTTCATTGTGAATGCTGCTGATTTAGCGAACTCGAATGAAGAACTCGACACAGTCGTTGCGTACATTAAAGAACAGCTCGGACAATTCGGTATTCGCTTTCCACGACTTTATGCGCTATCAAGCCGATTGGCACTCGAGGAAAAAATAGGAGAACGCTCGTCCAGCAGCTATGGCATTTTAACACAATCAGGGATTCAAGCATTTGAAGCCGATTTTGCCCGATTTATTATGGGCGAATTAACGAACGTTGCCATCGCTGAGGCGTATGCTGAAATGAAACGCATGCGTACGACGCTCCTTGATTACATTCAGCAAGCAGAGCAAAGCAATGAAGAAAAGGCGGCTAAACTTGAACAGCTGTCCAGTGAGCAAGCGCTCATTCGCCAAACGTTGCAGCAGCTGGCGATAGAGGCAGACATACAAGCGCTAAAACAAGAAATTTCTGAACTAACCTACTACGTGAAGCAACGCCTTTCGTTCCGGATGAACGATTGGTTTAAAGAAGCGTTTAACCCTGCCGTGCTTCGTGATGACGGGCGCAACATTCAACAAGCGCTTTTCGCCTGCTTGCAAGAATTCATTCAATCCGTCGGCTTTGATTTAGCACAGGAAATGAGAGCAACAAGCTTGCGCGTCGAGCGTTTTCTCACGATGAAAGTACAAGATCGTTTTTGCGTGTTAGCAAATGAAATGGAACGCATCCACCAAGGCATTCCGCTTTCGGAAGTGAAGCCGCTACCGTTTGTAACGCCTGAATTTGCGCTTGGGCTGGAACATATCGATGAATCGCGGTTTAAAAAAGCGTTGTCGTTGTATAAAAATGCTAAATCGTTTTTTGAGCGGGATGAAAAACGGTTCATGAAAGAAGAAATTGAAAAACAGCTGCAACAACCGATCAGCGAATATGTTTCCGAAAACGAACAACATCTCTTTTCTTTCTATACGACGGAATATGAAAAGCAAATAAAACATTTGGTTGATTCGTTACAAGAACAAATCGATGAATATTTTGCTGGTCTTGTGACGGCGCTAACCGAGCGAATGGACATCGAACGGTTGCGCGATGCCGAAACACAATTGGCAACTTTATTGGCAGAGCAGGTGTGATGCCTTTATGTTCACTTTTTTGTTATGATATGTTAGAGCGAACGTGCGATTTTGGCATGCGGTGAGGGGGGAAACCGATGACTCGATTTCACGCTTGTGCGAAGTGCATTCATTATCGGATGAAAAAAACCGAGCAAGGAACGTATCGGTATTGCCAGAGGCTTGGCTATGAAACGAAGCCGCATTATCAATTTCGTTGCTGGACGCCAAAGCCGCACGTTCAAGCACTAATCGAAAAAGAGCGAAAACGAGAGGAGAAGAAAGATGAGTGAAGTTCATCATGCCATTACCGCTCATTCGAATAAGCAACATGCGCTTATTCACCAATTTTTGCAGCTCGATGCGCAAAGAGAACGCTATATTGAGGAAGCTGTTTTGCTTTGCCGGAGCGGGCAACCGTTTACGGTCGACAACATTAACGCTGTCACAAAGCAAATTAATGAACTGGCGAAACAAGGCATCGTTCCGCAACGAAAATATGTGACTCCAGACATGGTGAATGAATATGTCCAACGGTTGACGAAAGGGGAACACAAATGAAATATATCGTTTCATCCGAATGGTTGGTCGACCGTTTAGACGATGATAATGTGCGAATTATTGATTGTCGTTTTTATTTAGGGGATTCATTGCGCGGAATGGAGGAATACATTCGTGACCACATTCCGAACGCCCTTTATTTCGATTTAGAAAAAGATTTATCAGGGAAAGTACAAGCGCACGGCGGAAGACACCCGCTTCCGGACTTTTCCGAGTTGGCGACGAAGTTGTCGGCTGCAGGAATCGATCAACAGACGACGGTCGTCGCTTACGACGATCAAGGCGGGGCAATGGCGGCGCGGTTTTGGTGGCTGCTTCGCTATTTAGGCCATCGGCACGTATATGTGTTAGATGGCGGCTATACGAAATGGAAAGAAACCGGATATCCAACGACAGAAGCGATCGTATCTGTTAAGGAACGGACATTTATCCCACAATATGAACCGTCGTTGCTCGCGACAGTCGAAGAGGTAAGGAAAGCGATGGAAGAAGCGACGGCCGTTTTAGTGGATTCACGGGAACGAAATCGTTACTTAGGAGTAGAAGAGCCGATCGACCGAGTAGCCGGCCATATTCCAGGGGCGAAGCATATATTTTGGAAAGATAGTTTAACGGACGACGGATTTTGGAAGGAGCCGAGCGAGCAAGAAAAACGTTTTGCTGCGCTTCCGAAAGACGCTCGGATCATTGTGTACTGCGGCTCGGGCGTGACCGCTTGCCCGAACGTATTAGCATTGTCCGAAGCAGGCTATACAAACGTGCAGCTGTATGTCGGGAGCTGGAGTGACTGGATTTCGTATCCAGAGCATCCAATTGCCACAGGCGAAAACTAACGGCATATTTTTTATCATTCACTCCACACTATAGATGTATCTTTATTTAAAGGGGTGAGCGATATGGGTCGCACGAAATCAGGAAACGCCAATGCGCAACGCAACAACAATGCGAAACAGAAAAACGGGTTTAATAACGAATTCGCTTCATACGCAGAAGTGGAAGCGAAAAAAATGAAAAACGAGCATAAAAACATTCGCTAACAAAAATGGGCTTGTCAATACGACAGGCCTTTTTCTTTTTTGGCTTTTATGTTTAAATGGTGACTAAGGAGGGAAAAGAATGCGAAAATTATTGGCCATCGTACTGCTTCTCGGTCTGACCGGATACGGCATTTGGCAGGCGCTAGCCGCCGAGCAAAATCAAGAAGTCGGTCTTTCTGTTGGGGATACGGCACCGGATTTTGTTTTAAAGACGTTAAATGACGAACAAATTCGCTTATCCCAACTGCGTGGGAAGCCGGTGATCATCAATTTTTGGGCCACATGGTGCCCGCCGTGTCAACGAGAAATGCCGGATTTGGAAAAGTTTTATAACGACTATAAACAGCATGTCGAGTTTTTGTCCGTTAATTTAACTTCACAAGATAGCCGCGAAAAAGTTGCGCCGTTTCTTCAACAATACGGGATAACGTTTCCTGTCGTATTAGACACGAAAGGAAAAATATTGAAGTTATACAACATCCAAACGATTCCAACGACATACATTCTCGACAAAAACGGCGTCATTCGCAAAAAAGTGCTCGGACCATTGACGTACAAACAGCTACAAGAAATAATCGCAACGCTCCCATAAGAAGCCTCAGAAAGGGGCTTCTTTTTTACGTCAGTCGCCTCCGCTTTTCTTTGTCTAGCTGCGGCTCCTAGCTCTCTTGTGCCAAACAACCTTCCTCCGTCGAAGCAAAAAGCGCTTCTCGTCGGAAGAACGTTTGGCTTCGAGAGCTATGCAGTCGCCTCCGCTTTTCTCTGTCTAGCTTCGAACCAACATCCTCCTCCGCGTTTGCTTTCTCCGTCGACGTGCACGCACGTCTCGTCGAAAGCTTTCGCGTCCGTCGGATGTTTCCTTGGCTACGCCAAGGACCGTTCTCCGCTTTTCTCTTTTTTTTCGAAAATTTGTAATAAATTTCACTTATTTAGGGAATTATTAAAATTATAATAAAAGTGAGGAGGAGGTAACGACATGAGAAAAAGCCGGAAATTCACGTTTGAACAATTAGTAAGTGAAAATAAACGTCAATTATTAAATGACGAAAAAGCGATGGAAAAAATCGAGAAAAAACTCGAAGAACGTATTTTGAAAAAAGCTGAGTAAGATGCATAATAAAAAACAAACCGGACATCCTAGATGGTGAGGAGGCGAGAGTATGAGCAATCAAAATGGGAAAAACGAGCATTTTGCCCCAAACCATCTAGGCACTCAACCTCGTGCCGCAGGAGGAAATAAAGGGAAAAAAATGCAGGATCAATCGGGTCAGCATGCCCAAGTAATCCAAACAAAGGGCGAATAATTTTGTTAACATAACATAATTATTGAAAACTTTTATCATTCGCATCAAGGAGGAACAAGGATGGCATATCAACGCCCGAATCCAGATGACCGCAGCGATAATGTAGAAAAATTGCAAGATATGGTACAAAATACGATCGAAAATATCGAAAAAGCACAGGAAACAATGCAATTTTCGTCACCAGAAGAGCGGGAAAAAATTGAAGCAAAAAACGAACGACGTGAAGAAGCTATTGCCGCGATGCGTGAAGAAATGAAAGACGAAGCTAGAGCGAGGAAAAACGGCTATCATTAACAACAAGCGATCCGAGTTCATATCGGATCGCTTTCCATTTATTTGTGGGACAATTTCCCATTGATATGATAAGATAAAAGAAACAACGAATGAATGGGGGAACAACTGTGAAAGTAGCTGAAAAACAAGTCGAAGTCCGCTACGCTGAAACCGACCAAATGGGGGTAGTGTATCACGCCAACTATCTTGTCTGGATGGAAATTGGGCGGGCAGCGCTAATTGAGCAGCTCGGATTTCGGTATACCGATATGGAAAAAGAAGGGGTAATTGCGCCAGTAACCGACTTGCAAATTTCTTATAAAAAGCCGTTGCGTTACGGGGAAACAGCGACTGTTCGAACATGGATTGAGGCGTACGACGGAATTCGTGTCACATATGCATACGAAATTTTGACGCCAGATGGAGAATTAGCAGCGACTGGGAAAACTCAGCACGTTTGCGTGAAGCGGGATTCGTTCCTGCCGATTTTAATTCGCAAATATTTTCCGGACTGGCACGAAGCTTACGAACGGGCGAAAAAGTAAGGCGATACATATGGCATTTGGCATTCGAAAGCAGGAATTAGAACAATGGAAAGAGAAAGTAAAAAATGGAGAAATCGCGTTTCTCACCCATTTTTGGTACGATGCACGCTTCCCACACTATACAACGGTAACGAAAGTGGGCTGTAGCGACTTAGAGAAATTGCTTGCTTGGGGAGCGAAATACAACCTTCGCCCAGAATGGATACATAAGCGCGATTCATTTCCCCATTTTGACTTATTAGGAGAAAAGCAAAAAGAAATTTTGCGCAAGGAAGGGCTTGACGAACACGTAAAACGATTTCGTTTGTAGAGAGGAAGGAAAAGATGGACGCAAAGGAAATGAGAAAAGGAACCTTAATCGAAACGCTCGGCATTGAAATTATTGAACTCGGGCAAGGGCATGTCGTGGCAACTATGCCGGTCGACCATCGCACCCACCAGCCGTTCGGCCTGCTTCATGGAGGAGCGTCGGTTGCACTAGCAGAAACGGTTGCGAGCATCGGGGCGTACGCGCTTGTTGATCATGAAACGGAAGGCGTTGTCGGCCTAGAAATTAACGCTAACCATATTCGCGCGGTCCGCAGCGGGACAGTCACTGCAACAGGAACGGTTTTACACCGCGGAAAAACGACGATGGTTTGGGACATTAAAATTACCGATGAACAACAGCGCCTCGTCTGCGTTTCCCGCTGTACCATCGCCGTCATCAAAAAAAGCTAGCCTGAATAAGCTAGCTTTTTTATTGGATATAAAATACCGGTTCATCCGTTTGTTCATTAAAATCAACCACTAAATTATTCCCATCAAGATACCACACATCACGGTCTTCAATAAAAAATGTCACCCCGCCTATCGTCGTTTCTGCTTTCGGATCAAAAGGCGCTTCTTTATCAATGCCGAGCGAAAAACCTGTTTGCACGGTGCTGCATCCGCCATAACGAGGGAAAAAGCGGACAAAATCGCCTTGACGTAAATTCAACTCTTCTTTATACCATTCGAACGCTTTTGGTTTGATCACAATTTCCATCGTCAAAACCTCCTATACCTTTATTATAAACTATCCAAACGTAGTCGACCAAAAAAAGTCTAAACATTTCGTGACGTTGACTAAATCTATCGGTAATTACATAAAGTAAACATAGCCAATCATGAAAGGAGATGCACAGATGGATAAAAAATCCCTGCTTTTTCCTTTAAGCTATGAATCCGATGGCGTTATGGGAAAACGTTCACCAAAAAAACATTCCGACAGCAAAAAAGAAACGAAAGAGTTTTTTAACACAACACCGTCGAGCGAATAAAGCAGCTAAAACCGGCTGCTTTTTCCATTGCAAATTGAAAAAATTACTATACAAATAGTCGTTTCAACGCTATTATTAATAAGGACATAAATTTTTTATGAAGGGGTGACGTTTTCGCATATGAGTAGTCGAAGTTCAAACGAACCTGAACCGGAATACAGCGGGGAAGTATTGCTTTTTTCTTTTCGAATGAACGAGCTACTCTCGAAAACGAGCTCCATTCGAAAAGAGGAGATAGCAACCTTCCTCGCTTAGAAAAAGGAGGAAGTGTGCTTATGATGAAAATGTATTTGTCCAATGCTAATGGAAAAATTGAAGAAATTCACGAATTGAAAAATGGCTGCTGGATTAATTTAATCGCGCCGACGGAAGAAGAAATTCGCTATATTGCCAATCATTTAGACATTCCGATCGATTCGATTAAAGATGCGCTCGACGACGAAGAACGTTCGCGTGTGGAAAAAGAAGACAACCATGTACTCATTATCGTCGATATTCCAATCATTACGCATGATGAAGTCGACGGGCCGATTTACGAAACGATTCCGATTGGGATGATCATTACGAACACATGTTTTATTACGGTTTGCTTGCAAGAAAATCCGATTTTCCAAGAGTTTGCGAACAATAAAATCAAAAATTTCTATACGTTTATGAAAACGCGGTTTGCGTTGCAAATGCTTTATATGATCTCGACGTATTATTTGCGCTATTTAAAACAAATTAATCGCCGGACGAGCGAAATTGAAAAAGAACTGCATCAATCCATGAAAAATCAGGAATTGTTTTCGTTGCTCAGCATGGAAAAAAGCTTAGTGTACTTTATGACATCGCTAAAAGCGAACAACATTGTCATGGAGCGGTTAATGCGCCTTAATTATTTACGGATGTATGATGACGATCAAGAACTGCTTGAAGATGTGATCATTGAAAACAAGCAGGCGATTGAAATGGCCGAAGTATACAGCAGCATTTTAAGCGGTATGATGGACGCCTTTGCTTCCGTTATTTCCAATAACTTAAATATTGTCATGAAATTTTTAACGGCCATTACGATAGTCATTTCGCTGCCAACAATGGTTGCAAGTTTTTACGGAATGAACGTACCGATTCCGTACCAACACTCTCCGTATGCGTTTATGGTGGCAATGCTTATTGCAGCGCTACTTTCAAGCATTACGGCGTTTGTGTTTTGGAAAAAACGCTATTTTTAAACAAAGGGCTTTCCTTCTTATTAGGAGAGCCCTTTGCCTTTCGCTGAAGCCATCCCTCCAGACAGCACGAATTTCATCGCCTCTTCCGGTTTCACGTCGATCACCTCAATTTTTGTTTTCGGCACTAATACGGTTACTCCAGCCATTTGAAACGTTTGCGGAATATACACCGCTACATAGTCCTTTAAAGGATGAAAAAGCGTGTCGACTTCTTCGGATGTAATAAAACCGATGCACTTCATTTCAGTATGTGGCCATTCGACAAGCACCACTTTTGCAAATGACCGCTTTTCCCCAACAAACGAAGCAATCGTATCTTTTAAAACCGAATAAACGGTTTTAATGAACGGGATGCTTTCTAACAGACGTTCGATCAGTTTGATGATACGGCCGCTAATATATTGCGTCGACATCCAGCCGAGAACGGTAATTAAGGCGATCGTGCATAAAATGCCGATTCCTGGTATGTAGGCATCGTTAAGATACGGTTTAACATACTTCCCTAGTAATCCGTCAAAAAAGGTGAATACTTTCACCAGCACGTATATGGCTAAAATAATCGGCACGATCGTCAGTACGCCATTGATAAAATTTTTAACTAAAAACTTCATGTTCTCACGACCTTTCTGTTTTGTCTCCTATCACCTTATCAAGTTTGACTTTAAAATACAAGTTTAATAAAAAACGAACGTTAACAAATAAAATTAATAAGAAAGTTCGTTTTTGTAGTTGACGTCATAGCCGATCCCTGTTATAGTTACAAATGGAAAAAATGATGTGTTGGAGGCTTTTATAATGAAATCACATTATGATGTCATTGTTGTCGGGGCAGGGCCGGCAGGAATTTTTACTTGTTACGAATTAACGTTAAAGCTTAAGGGAGCGAACGTCCTTCTCATTGATAAAGGCCATGATATTTATAAACGCCACTGTCCTATTTTGCAAAAAAAGATTGAAAAATGTCCGCCTCCTGCGGGCAAAAAAGAATATGCCGGCTGCGTGCCAGCTTGTTCGATTACGAATGGATTCGGCGGCGCCGGAGCGTATTCCGACGGGAAATTTAACATTACAAGCGAATTTGGTGGGTGGATGACCGATTATTTGCCCGCATCCACTGTGCTTGAACTCATTCGTTACGTCGATGCGATTAACTTAAAACATGGGGCAACGGAATCGATCACCGATCCGACGACGGAAAAAGTGAAAGAAATTGAGCGGCGAGCCTATGCGGCAGGATTGAAGCTGTTGCGGGCGAACGTTCGGCATTTAGGAACGGAACAAAACTTAGAAATTTTAAAAAGCATTTACGAATATTTGCGCGAACATATTGATATGGCGTTTCAAGCGGAAGTCGAAGACGTGCTTACCGAAAAACAAGGCAATACTCATGTCGTCAAAGGAATCGTGTTAAAAAACGGCGATGTCATAACGGCAGAAAAAGTGGTGATTGCTCCAGGGCGCGACGGATCGGCATGGCTTTCGAAGCTATTAAAAAAGCGACGCCTTCGCATGATCAATAACCAAGTTGATATCGGCGTGCGCGTGGAAACATCGAACATCGTGATGGAAGAAATTAATGAACATTTATATGAAGGGAAATTTATTTTTAACACGTCGGTCGGTACACAAGTGCGGACGTTTTGTAGCAATCCGTCCGGACATGTCGTTGTCGAAAACCATTCCGGTATTATGTTAGCGAACGGCCACGCGTACAAAGATCCGAAGCTTGGCAGCAACAATACGAACTTTGCGCTATTAGTATCGCATAAATTTTCTGATCCGTTCGATAAGCCGAACGAATATGCGCACGAAATTTCGCGGTTGGCTAATGCGCTATCTAACGGCGGCATTATTGTGCAAAAATATGGTGACATTTTAAAAGGAAGACGTTCGACGGAAAAACGCATGAAAGAAGGATTTATTGAACCGACATTAAAAGAAGCGGTTCTAGGTGACTTAGGACTCGTGCTTCCGTATAACACGATGAAAAGTTTAATTGAAATGACGGAAGCATTAAACTACGTCACACCAGGGCTTGCTTCTGAACATACGTTGTTTTACGGAGTGGAGGCCAAATTTTATTCCGCCCGTCCGAAACTAAACGACCGGTTTGAAACAGAAATTTCCGGATTGTATGTAGGCGGCGATGGCGCCGGTATTACGCGCGGCTTGGCGCAAGCAAGTGCATGCGGCATCTGGATCGCCCGGGATATCGTGGAAAAGCTCATGAAATAAAAGGATGAGGCGCTCTCATCCTTTTTTAAAAGATAAGAAAGCATTCCTGTTAGAAAGGTTTTGGGTCTACCACGGTCATAATCTTCATAAAGGGGGAGCTGTCTAGCTCCAAGCGCCATCGGCTCGAGTCGCTCCGCCCCTTCTTTCGGCGGCGACACGCTGAATTCACTTCTTTGAAATATCCCACGCAAGCCCAAGCTTTGCTTGGGCTGAGCCTCCTCGGTGGGGCTTGTGCGATCTTCGCCGATAGGCGGGCGCTTTGCGCTTTTCTTAATCATTATAGTAAACTTGTTTTTAAAAAAGGTTGACAATTCAATATTCATTACCATACGATAAATGTAATCACACGTGCGGAGACGGGGAGTCGAAGGACGAAAGTGATGAAAAAGTATGTTGATCACGAGGGGGAGAGGCATGATGCCAGATTGGTTAGCATTAGCCGACCGTGTGTTAGCGGGAGGAGAAATCACGGATAAGGAAGCCGAAGCAATTTTAGACTGCCCAGACGACGAACTACTTTTATTAATGCAAGGTGCGTATACCATTCGTCGGACATATTACGGCAACAAAGTGAAGTTAAATATGATCATTAACGCAAAATCAGGGCTATGTCCGGAAAACTGTGGCTACTGTTCGCAGTCGTCGATTTCTACTGCACCGGTCAACACGTACAAAATGGTGGATAAAGAAACGCTTATTCGCGGGGCAGAAGAAGCGTACCGCCAACAAATCGGCACATACTGTATTGTCGCTAGCGGACGCGGTCCGAGCGAAAAAGAAATCGATACGGTTGTTTCTGCGGTCCAAGAAATTAAAGAACGATTCGGATTAAAAGTATGCGCTTGCTTAGGCATTTTAAAACCGGAACAAGCAGCTCGCTTAAAAGAAGCTGGCGTTGACCGCTACAATCATAACATTAATACGTCGAAAGAACACCATCCGAACATTACGACATCGCATACATACGATGATCGCGTCCAGACGGTTGAAACGGTGAAACAAGCTGGCATGTCCCCATGTTCGGGAGTCATTATCGGCATGAGAGAAACGAAGCAAGATGTTATTAATATGGCGCGTAGTTTAAAAGTGCTTGATGCTGATTCCATTCCTGTTAACTTTTTGCATGCGATCGACGGCACGCCGCTTGCGGGCACAAATGAACTGGACCCGCGGTACTGTCTAAAAGTATTGGCATTGTTCCGTTACATCAACCCGACAAAAGAAATTCGCATTTCCGGCGGACGCGAAGTGAATTTGCGCTCGCTGCAGCCGCTCGGATTATATGCGGCCAACTCGATTTTCGTGGGCGATTATTTAACGACTGCCGGTCAAGAAAAATCGAAAGACTTCCAAATGCTCGAAGACCTTGGGTTTGAAATTGATTTTGCGCATGCTCAACCTGTCTGCTAAACAATGAAACTGCTTCCAACACGGAGGCAGTTTTTTTATTTTTCAGAACACCGCTTATTTTCATGAAAAAGTTTTTTCCCGCATACTATCTCAATACAGGGAAAGAAAAGGGGGGAGCAACAAATGGGGCCTACCTATCTTATTAAACCTCATCTCCACCGTACGTACCCAACAGTGCAATCCGCTAAAGGAATATACGTATATGATACAACCGGAAAGAAATATGTCGATGGCTGCTCCGGCGCGGTTACGGCTAATCTCGGCCATGGTGTGCAAGAAGTGATCGAAGCGATGAACAAGCAAGCCGCACAAGTAGCGTTCGTTTATCGTTCCCAATTTACAAGCGAAGCAGCGGAAAAGCTAGCGGAAACATTAAGCAAGCAGATCGGCCGCGGTACAACTTATTGGACGTTTCTTGTCAACAGCGGCTCGGAAGCAACAGAAACAGCGATGAAAATCGCCATTCAATATTGGCAAGAACAAGGTCGAAAAGGAAAAAATAAAATTTTATCGCGCTGGTTGAGCTACCATGGCATTACGCTCGGAGCGCTCTCTTTGTCCGGCCATCCGGTTCGGCGCGCGCAGTTCGTTCCATTGCTTGAAGATTTTCCGACCGTTTCGCCGCCGTATTGCTTTCGTTGCCCGTACGGATTAACGCACCCAGCTTGCCAATGGCGCTGCGCTGACGAGTTAGAAGCGGCGATTGTCCGCATTGGCACTGAGCATATCGCAGCGTTTATCGCAGAACCAATTATTGGTGCTGCGGGGGCAGCGATTACACCACCGGACGGCTACTACGAACGCATTTATGACATTTGTCGTCGGCATGACATTTTGTTCATCGCCGACGAAGTGATGACCGGACTTGGTCGAACAGGAAAAATGATGGGGCTTGATCATTGGAACGTACAAGCGGACATTATCGTGCTCGGGAAAGGGTTAGGAGCAGGGTATACACCGATTGCGGCGACGCTGGCAAGTGAACGAATTATGGAACCAATTGTCAACGGTTCAGGAGTCATTATGAGCGGGCATACATTAAGCGCCAATCCACTCTCCGCAGCCGTAGCATTCGCCGTGCTGCAATATATCGAGCAGCATCACCTTGTGCAGCGGGCGCACGACATGGGAACGTACTTATTTACGAAATTGAAAAGGTTGCAGCAAGAGTTTGCTTGGATTGGCGATGTGCGCGGCAGAGGGTTGTTGCTCGGTATCGAATTTGTGACCGCGGATACGAAAGAAATGGTTCCAAGTGCTCTTTCATTTACTGATTTAGTGGTCACCACGGCGCAACAACATGGGTTGCTCGTCTATCCATCCGCCGCAGGCAACGGAAAAGACGGAGCTGCGATTATCATCGCACCACCACTGACGATTGAACGTGCGCAAGTTGACGAACTAACACAATTACTTGAGCAGACGTTTCGACATATTGATCACCGGCTTCCCGCTGGAATGAAAAGGAATGATCGTGATGATTCGTAATGAATATGGAAAAATTATTTCGATTGAGCAAGCCGTTTCCTACATTACGGACGGATGCTCGTTAATGGTCGGAGGATTTGGCGGTGTCGGTTCGCCGCCAGCGCTTTTACAAGCGATTTTCGAGAAAGGAGTCGGGCAATTGACGCTTATTTGTAATGATACGGCTTTTCCGCATATTGGGGTCGGACCGCTCGTCAGTCAAGGAAGAGTGAAAAAAGCGATCGTGTCCCATATCGGATCGAACCCGATTGCCGGTCAGCGGCTACATGACGGAACGCTTGAAGTGGAATTTTGCCCGCAAGGAGTGCTTGTTGAGCGGATTCGTGCAGGTGGTGCCGGATTGGGTGGAATTCTCGTTGATATCGGCGTCGATTATGAGTGGTTAGCGAATGGAAAACAGGTGGTCGAAGTAAATGGAAAGCGATTTCTTTTAGAGCTTCCGCTCATCGCAGACATTTCCCTTGTTTATGCCAAAAAAGCTGATCCGTTCGGCAATTTAATTTATGACAAAAGCGCCCGCAATACGAATCCGCTAGTCGCGATGGCAGGGACGATGACGATCGCGGAAGTGGAAGAAATTGTGCCGCTCGGCGAGTTGGATCCGGAAGCAATCGTCACGCCGGGCGTGTTTGTGAACTATATTGTGCAAAGTAGCGGGGTGAATTGGAAATGGATTTGGGAGTAAGGGAGCGCATCGCCAAACGGGCAGCGCAAGAGTTGGCGGACGGAATGATTGTCAATCTTGGCATCGGCATTCCGTCGCTTATTCCGAATTTTTTGGGCAACAGGCGTATTTTGTTTCAAGCAGAAAATGGCGTCCTTGGAATCGGAAAAAGCCCAGCAAAAGGGGAAGAAGATGCGAACCTTTGCAATGCCGCTGGTTATCCGGTCACGGTCGTAAGCGGTGCTTCCTACTTTGACAGCGCCACTGCTTTTGCGATGATTCGCAAAGGGCTGATTGATGTGACAGTGCTGGGAGGATTACAGGTAAGCGAACAGGGAGATTTGGCTAATTGGATGGTTCCGGGAAAACGCGTGCCGGGAGTCGGCGGCGGGATGGAGTTGGCGCAAAAAACAAAAAAAGTCATTGTCGTGATGAGCCACGTCAACAAAGACGGCGAACCAAAAATCGTCCCCACATGTTCTCTGCCGTTAACGGCTAGACGTTGCGTTGATTTGATCATCACTGACCGTGCGGTGATTGAAGTAACAAACGAAGGATTGTTGTTAACGGAAGTGATGGCTCCGCACGATGTAGCAGATGTCGTCTTCCATACAGCCGCACCGCTACGTATGGCTGGTACGCTAAAGCGCATCGAATAGAAGGGGTGAACGAGTTGGAACACATTCAACATAAACTTCATCTTTGGTTCGGAAAGCAGAAAAAAGCATGCATTGAACTATTAAGACGGCTTGTCCAAGAGGCAAGTACCCAAGCAAACGAAGCGACGGCACAGGCGCTTATCATCGAAAAATGCCGCCAACTGCAATTGCAGCTTGATATATGGGAACCAGAAATCGAGAAGCTGAAAGAGCATCCGTATTTTGTTTCGGCGCGTACGGCATTCCACAATAGTCCCAATGTCGTCGCGGTATGGAAAGGGACAGGAGGAGGCCGCTCGCTTATTTTGAACAGCCATATCGACGTCGTTCCAGAAGGGGATGTGACACAATGGGAAGCCGATCCGTACAGCGGCATGGTGAAAGACGGAAAACTGTACGGCCGCGGCGCTTCGGATATGAAGGGCGGCACAGTCGCGCTTCTGTTAGCGATGGAAGCGTTACAAGCGCTTGGCATTCGTTTGAAAGGAGATGTCATTTTCCAAAGCGTCATCGAAGAAGAAAGCGGAGGTGTCGGTACATTGGCCGCCATTTTGCGCGGATATCGAGCCGATGGGGCAATCATTCCAGAGCCAACCGACATGAAACTATTTCCGAAGCAACAAGGTTCACTTTGGTTTCGCTTGACCGTTCGTGGCAAGTCAGCGCACGGCGGCACCCGTTATGAAGGAGTAAGTGCCATCGAAAAGGCATGGGGCGTGTTTGCGTGCCTTCAACAATTAGAAACGGAACGGAATAAACGTATCAATGACCCGTTGTACCACCATGTCCCTATCCCGATTCCGATTAACATCGGGACGATTCGTGGTGGAACATGGCCTTCGTCCGTCCCAGATTGTGTCGTGTTAGAAGGGAGAATGGGGGTTGCTCCGAATGAAACGATCGAACAAGCAAAACGGGAGATGGAAGAAGCACTGCAATCGCTTAGTGAACATGACAAGTGGTTTCAAAGCAACCCGGTAGAACTAGAATGGTTCGGGGCGCAATGGCTACCGAGTTCTATTGAAACGTCTCATCCATTGTTACAAACTGTGACAAAGGCATATCGAGAAGTAAAAGGGGCAGACCCTGTGATCGAGGCCGCACCGTGGGGGACAGATGGAGGGCTGCTTACACAAGTCGGAGCGATTCCAACGGTCGTGTTCGGACCAGGGACGACAGCGGTAGCTCATTACCCAAATGAATATATTGAAATCGACCGCGTGCTAGAGGCGGCCGAAATGATCGCATGCGCCATGATTGACTGGTGTGGCGTCGATGGAGTGTGACACGAAAAGAGCCATTCGGCAATGAGGGAGGGAAAGGAATGGAAAGGATGATTCACGAAGAACATTTTGCTGCTTCCGTTATTTTCGATGATTTCAATGAGCGCTTGCGGGTCGAGGATTACCGCGGGTATGTGCCCGCTTTCATTGACTACGTCACACATGCTGCGCAACAAAAAGGCTATACGAAACTGATCGTTAAAGCAAGGTACGAGCATTTATCGTTATTTATCGAAAAAGGATTTCAATATGAGGGGTGGATTCAAGGGTATTTTAACGGAAATGATGCTCATTTTCTCGTTTCCTATTTTCAGCAGGAGCGCAAGACGAGTGAAAATGTGTGCATGGAAGATCAGATCGTGGCATCGGTTCAAATGAAACCGCGCCTCCTTTCTTTACCGCCGCTTCCGTCAGAATACAAGATGAGAAAGGCGGAGCCACCCGATGCGCCAGCGTTAGTAAACTTTTATCGTTCGATTTTTGCTGTTTACCCTTCGCCGCTTCATGATCTTTCTTATGTAGAAAATGCTTTAAAAAAAGGGGCGATGTTTTACGTCATTGAGCATGACGAACAAATCGTTAGCGCCGCCTCCGCAGAAGTAAACGAAACATACCATAACGCGGAACTGACGGACTGTGCCACATTGCCTAGCTATCGCACGCATGGCTTGATGAAACATTTATTAAAAAAATTAGAAGAGGAGTTGAAAAAACAAGGTATTTTTTGCGTCTATTCTCTTGCCCGTGCTCCGTCATATGGAATGAACGCTGCTTTTCATCAGCTCGGTTACCGCTATAGCGGACGGCTGACAAATAACTGCTACATTTACGACGACCTAGAAGATATGAATATATGGGTAAAAGATTTATCAAGCGCGTGACGCTTTTTCATATGTCGCATAAATATGCTAGTAAATTTTAATGAAGGGGAGTTGCGAATGTATCGTCCGAAACGCCATTGGAAAGACATCGAGCTTTGGAAAGACGTGACAGAGGAGCAATGGAACGATTGGCTTTGGCAATTAACGAACACGATTCGAACGTTAGATGAGTTGAAAAAGGTCATTCACTTAACTCCAGAAGAAGAAGAAGGGGTAAAATTATCAGCGAAAACAATCCCGCTCAATATTACCCCGTATTATGCTTCATTAATGAATCCAGATGATCCTCGCTGTCCAATTCGCATGCAGTCTGTACCAGTTGCGAAAGAACAATATAAAACGAAATACGATTTAGAAGATCCGCTTCATGAAGACGAAGATTCACCTGTTCCTGGTTTAACTCACCGTTACCCGGATCGAGTGCTCTTTTTAATTACCAATCAATGCTCAATGTATTGCCGTTACTGCACAAGAAGACGTTTTTCTGGGCAGGTTGGCATGGGAGTGCCGAAGAAACAGCTCGATGCCGCGATCGAATATATCGTGCAAACTCCGCAAGTGCGCGACGTTTTACTATCTGGCGGGGACGCATTACTAGTGAATGACCAAATTTTAGAATACATTTTAAAGAAATTACGTGCCATCCCTCATGTAGAAATTATTCGCATCGGAACAAGAGCTCCTGTTGTTTTTCCGCAACGAATTACCGAAAACTTGTGCAACATTTTGAAAAAATATCACCCTATTTGGCTCAACACCCATTTTAATACATCCATCGAAATTACAGAACAGTCGAAGCGGGCGTGTGAAATGCTTGTGAACGCTGGAGTGCCGGTCGGCAATCAAGCGGTGATTTTAGCAGGCATTAATGACAGCGTCCCGATCATGAAAAAGCTCATGCACGATTTAGTCAAAATGCGCGTCCGCCCGTATTATATTTACCAATGTGATTTATCGGAAGGAATTAGCCATTTCCGCGCTCCTGTTTCGAAAGGGATCGAGATTATTGAAGGGCTGCGCGGTCATACATCTGGTTATGCAGTGCCGACGTTTGTCGTCGATGCACCGGGCGGAGGAGGGAAAATTGCCTTGCAGCCAAACTATTTGCTCGCACAAACGCCGGAAAAAGTCATTTTACGAAATTATGAAGGGGTGATTACGTTTTATCCAGAACCGCAAGGGTACGTTCCAAACCGGGCAGAAACGTATTTTAAAGAAATTTTTCCAGATGTCGAGCAAAAACAATCAACTACTGGAATTGCGGCCATTGCGAACGAAATAAAATCCGCCATCGTCCCAGAAGGGCTCAATCGCATCGAACGGCGGAAAATGTACGAAGCAGACCCGAACCATAAATCATTGAAAGATTTGCGTGAAAAACGGGATGAATTAAAAGAGAAAAAATATGAGGCGATGTTGAAAAAAGCCGATGGAACGGAGAGGAAGAGCGAATGACAACATGTCTTTGGTGTGGTTCGAACGACGTGACGGCTACACAACAAACGGTTTATTGGGAACTCCCGGATGGGCTGCGCGCCATTGAAATTACTTGTACGCCGAGCATCTCGTGCGCCGAATGCGGCATGGTTTATCAGGAAGAAGAAGTAGTTACGGCAATTGAAGACCAATTGTTTCTCATTGATACTATTCATTTAGCGAAAACCGTTACGTATGAAGAACTGATGAACCGGCCGCGGTGGATAAAGCGAAATTATTTTCGATAATGCTTCACAAATCGATAAAAACCGATTAAAATGACAAACAATAAGAATAACGAAAGAGGATGGGACAACGATGCGTTCGTTTTATCGGTATTTACTGAAATTTCGCGACGGGAAAAAGGACGATCCGGTCGTTCGGTTAGCGAATGGCGTTTATTACGATCATAGCTTTCCGAAAAATTCCGCTGATTACGATGAAATTAGCCGTTATTTAGAAATGAATGGCGATTATTTAGAAAGCATGTCTATTTTTGATGAAGTGTGGGAGCGTTTTTTGCAAGAGGCGTAAGCATTTGAGCAAAAACGTCCCTCTTTTTTTGTAAACGCTAACAAAAGGCTTTTGCATATTCATCGAGCAATCGGTGTCCACTTGCTTTTCTTTGCATATAATTTATTAACAAAATGTTAGAGAGGAGGGAACGAGATGGAGGGGCCAAAATTTTCGATTGGAGACGTGGTAGTGAATACGCTGTACGGAACGGTCGGGGCGATTACGGACGTTCAGTACATTGACGGAATGTTTTTATATGAAGTGAACCATAGTACTAGCTTGTTTATGGAACAATCATTGGTGCTATTGTCTGAATTTTCCGGTGATATATGGATTACCGATGAAATTGAAATTGAACTGCCATTTTTTCTCGGTGAACTTGTTCAAGTGCAAAACTATGAAAACGATGTATTTAAAATCATTGGAGTACGTACAGAGATTTACCGCTATCAAGATGAGGGGTGGGAGGAAATTGTTTATGAGTTGAAGCGGTTAACGGACGGATTAGAAATTGAGGCGAATATTGAGGACGTCATTTCCATCGCTTCTTCTGAAGAAACATCCGTTGTCGTACTGCAAGATATCGCGTTGTTAGGGTATGTCGGCCGGCGTGAGCCGCTTTCTTTCCAATCATTGCTTCCGGTCCCGTCGGAAGATGACGAATCGGTCGATCAATTATTAGATATGTATAATGATTACCGGCGATTATATGAATGGTTTGGCGATGAGCAATACAAGCAAACAATGGAAATGACATTAATGAATTTGCGAAAGCTTGTCCACGAAAAAAACTCATCCTCTTAAAAATTGTACGAGCAAATAGAAAAAATAAGGCATTCCAAGGCAAACGATGATGATAAACATGCCATTAGTGATTGACTCCATTGCGTTGTCGATCCTTTCATCGACTTTATTCATGGTCATTCCTCCCCCGTTTCGTTATTTCTAATGCTAATGTATGACCGCTTCTTTTTTTGCATACATACGAAGGAAAAATTCTTTTGACATAAAGCAATGATTTCCAACATAAAACATTAAAAAGGGGGCGATATGGTGAAAGAAATCGAAGTCGTCATTGATACGGAAGAAATTGCGGAATTTTTTTATCGCGAGCTTATCCGTCGCGGCTTTGTTCCATCGCGAATCGAACTCGAAGAACTTGCTGACATTACGTTTGATTACTTAATCGAAAAGTGCATTATTGACGAAGAGGTGGAGGAATAAGAAGGGAACGACGAGGGGAGCTCGTCGTTTTTTAGTGCAAAGATAAGAAAGCATAAAATTTACTACCACGGTAGGGAGCTGTCTAGCTCCAAGCGCCATCGGCTCGAGTCGCTCCGCCCCTTCTTTCGGCGGCGACAGCCTCCTCGGTGGGGCTTGTGTGATCTTCGCCGATAGGCGGGCGCTTTGCGCTTTTCTTACTATCTCCCATCATCTCGATCAATAGGACTAAGCTCAGCTTTTTTTCGTGACGGTCGCGATTGCTTGCAACTTTTCGAGATTGTTTGCATAATGGCGTGTCAGTTCAGGCTCGGTCATAAAAGGAATAGTTTCCACTTCACGTAACATTGCCAAATTGTGAAACCAATCGCGTTTGTCGAGAAAGCGGTGCTCGATTGTAGGCCAAGCATCGTTTAACGTCGGGCTGAATTAATGAACATCGTCGTTTGTTTTAGAAAACACGTGGGGCCAAAAATCCGCGCGCGACCCAGTATGGTTTGTTTGTCGCGCAAAGCGGTAGACGTGCCGAAAAAGCGATTTTCGATAAAACAACATACCGTAAAGTGCTTTGCCGATTTCGATGCGATGCGAAACGTCAGCAAAATCGCGGACGGTAATGCCGGTTAAGCGAGTATGGCGGCCGTTTTTATAAGGAATAAGCACATCGTTGAATCCGAACCACTGTTGACATAAAAACGGAAATGTCGCGATGACTTCTTTCTGGAAAAAGGGATGTTCCACGACGCGCTGCTGAATATATTGCTGTTCATTGATGATAAGCGCTACCGTTAATAACGGTGCGTCGTTCGTTTCGTAAAAATGTTCCCAAAACGGCCTCATAAAGGCGGAAACAGAAAAGTACGGCAATAAATGAAATAATTTTTTCTTCTGCTGCTTGCATTTTTCGTATAAAAGCAGTTGGGGATAAGCGTCATGAAAAATAAGGGCGTTGGCCCGTTCTAAAAATAAAAACAACGGTTCGATTAGTTCGGATGCTACTACCATAGGAACGAGGTTTCCTTTTAAATCGGTCATATTCCAGCCGCCGTTGCGCGACACGAGATGCGCTAAAAACGCCCAATGCACTTCTGGGCAACGTTGAAAAAAGAAAAAATATGCTTCGGTGCGGGTAACGTTATCGCGGTTATATCGTTCCGTTTGTTGGTGAATAGAAGCCACTATCTGTTTTTCTTCAGCTGTCAGCGGCTGTTTTTGTTGTAGCTGTTCCCATTGGCCGCATAGTTGTTTGAGCAACGATGAGGAAACAACCGGAATCGATTGACGATACAGTCGATAACGATAGAGCGATTGAAGTGGATGGGAAAGAGCGAATAAAAATCGATCAAAAATCGTCATGCGGATGATCCCCTTCGCAAAATTTTTGAAACCTCATAACTTCTGTTCCGTATACATAAATAACCGAATCGAAAAAAGGAGCGATGACCATGTTCAAAAAAATCATTAAATCGATTATCAAGGAAAGCCTTTCTCACCACCATTATCATAAGCGGCATTATACGAGTAGCGACCATTACGGCAAACATTATAAAAATATCCATCCTTCCCATTACGGTCATGGGCATTATAAAAAGAAGCATCATAGCGGTAGCTTTTTTTCGAGCTTCTTCGGTAGTTAACGATGCATTTTTCTTATTTTCGCCAGTTCATCGAGCGCTTATGCGAGCGGCGCTATCCAACTGGCACCGTTTTGCGCGGTCGCTATCAAGTGGTGCGCGAGCTCGGTATGGGGAGTTACGGAATTACGTATGTCGCGATGGATTTGCAGACAAATACACAAGTAGTCGTTAAACAAATGCGAACCGTCAAAAAGAAAACAAGAATCGAGTCGTTTGCGCGGGAGGCGAATATTTTACAAAGGCTCGAGCATCCGCAAATTCCTGCGTTATATGAAACATTTATCGAACATGGCGTGCCACATCTTGTGATGGAATACATCGACGGTGATACAGTCGAGTCGCTTATTTTTGAAAAAGGAAAAATGTATACGGAAAAAGAAGCATTTGAGCTGTTAAAACGTGTATTAACAGTTGTCCAATACATTCATGAAAAAGGGGTTGTTCATCGCGATTTGCGTATTCCGAACATTTTGCTAAAAAACGGTCACGTCTATGTCATTGATTTTGGTTTGGCACGTTTTCTTTATGAACAAATTCCTCACCTAGACACGTATACGCTCGAAAAAAAGCTGCGCCGTGAGATTGATGTGAGAAGCGACATTTATGCGTTAGGGCATTTCTTATTGTTTTTGCTCTATTCATCGTACGAGCCGAACACGGAGGAAGAGCGAAGCTGGGAAGAAGAGTTGGAGATTTCCGAAGCGGCTCGTTCGATTTTGCGGAAAATGTTGCAAATCGACCCGCCGTATCGCGATGTTGTCGAATTGATGAAAGAAATCGAACGAACGATGGAAGGGTGGAAAAAAGATGTCATTGTTTCATAAAATGTTAGCAAGCATCGGAATCGGTGCGGCCAAAGTGGATACGAAGCTTTTATCAGAGCGGTTGATGGCTGGTGATGACGTCGAAGGAATCATCGAAATTGCAGGCGGTCACATCGCGCAAGAGATCGATCACATTTATCTTTCGTTGTACGCTACTTACACGGTGGAAGCGAACGATCGAAAAACGACTGCCCATGCGCTTATCGGAAAGTGGAAGGTAACAAACCGATTGACGGTCGATGCATATGAAAAAAGGATCGTCCCGTTTCGATTTACGCTGCCGATCGATACGCCAATTTCTGTCGGCAAAACGAAAGTATGGCTTCACACGGGTCTTGATATTAAACAAGCGATCGATCCGACGGATGAAGATTATATCCGGGTCGAGCCAACTCCAGTCATGACTGCGTTGTTAGCGACGATGGAAGCGCTTGGATTCCGGCTTCGCGAAGCAGAGTGCAAAAAAGCTTCATGGCATCATCGCCTGCCGTTTGTCCAAGAGTTTGAGTATGTGCCAAAAAGCGGCTTGTTTCACGGAAAGTTAGATGAAGTGGAAGTTATCTTTTTTCCGCTTTCACAAACAGAAGTGGACGTGTTGCTGCAAATTGACCGCCGTGCTCGCGGGATCGGCAGTTTATTAGCGGAAGCGCTCGATTTGGACGAATCGTACGTACGTTTTCGCCTCACGAGCGAAGACGTTCCGCATCTTTCGCAAAAATTGTCACAGCTTATACAATCGTATGGTTAAAGATTGGGTATTCCTCCCAATCTTTTTTTATTTTGTCTATAGTTGTTATTCGACAAAACAACTGTCATTTTGCTAAAGGAATCGACATGCTAAACCGCTAATATGTTGTAGAAAATGTGGAAAGGGAGAGGATATTGATGGTCAGTCTTTTGAAAAAAGTATTAAAAACAAAACAGACATATGATGTCACCTTGTTTCAAACGCCAAGATTCGGGCAAGGGAAAGGATATGAGCAAGTATATCGGCTTACCTTGACAGCTTCAATGCATGATGAAGTGTTAGCTGTTGTTTATCGCATGTTTAACGTGGCGGACTTACTTCCAAAAGATTATAAAGCGCGCTATATGAGCACTGGAGATATTGTATTGATCGATGAAGGGGTACGAGGACAAACGTATTATAAACTATGTTCCGAAGGATGGAAAAAAATTAGCCGTCTTCACTTCATTAAAAATTAGAAAATTCAAAATAATTAGTTTTATCCGATGCGAGAATATGATACAATGAAAAAAAGTGAATAAAACGGCACGTGCAAGGAAATGGATAGAGAAAGAAAGGGGGCGAGCATTTGTCAAAGCAACACGAATTTCCAACGATCGCACCGGGAATAGATGATTCAGAAGAGTTGAATCGAAAAGCATCGAAAGAGGAGGTCGCTCGCGGGGAGTATACGAAAGTGACGACATTATCGTTCGATGAAGTCGATTCAGCAAACAAACCCTTGTAAAACAAGGGTTTGTTTGCTAGTCAGACGGATTATCGTGATGTCCAGGTCCGTTTTTCCGCTCAGCTGCCGAATATTCTTTCGCGTGAGCAGCTTCTTCCGAAAGCAACGCTTCTTGCGGAACATGATTATTCTTTTTCTGTCCATTAATGCGGTTGCGATGTTTTTTTCCCATCGTTCGTTCCTCCTTTTCGTTCGTTGTTTATTAGTATGCGCCAGTTGCACTTCGTTATTGATGACTATTTTTAGGAATTTTCATGGAGAAAGGGGTTATCGCCTATGACGGCATTGATTGTTTCTGCGGTTCTTGGCGTAGTATTGACGGCGGCTACATTGTATGCAAAAGCAGCGATCGAGCGAAGATTCAATCGGCGCAGAAAAATTCCAGCGTTGCATGCCGTCAATGTGTTGGCAATCGGCGCAATTATCGCCAGCTCGTATTATATGTTAGCGAATATGTCGCTTCACGGGAAGCAGATTTTTTACGTATATTTTGGCGCGATCGAGCTATTATTGCCTATTTATGTGTTGTTCGGTGTATGGTTTGATCGATACGAGAAAAAAACAAAAAAATATACGACAAGCGCCGACAAAAAGGTGCTATACATTAAACAAAAATATTTAGCGCATCGGCGGAACGATCATTACCATTCCAAAACATCTTAAAAGGGAGCGCTCCCTTTATTTTTTTGCGCTCGCTTGTTTGTGCTAGCGAATTAGCTTTGTTAATGTTTTCCCCATTCTTTTCTCCTTTTTGAAAGCGTTTAGTCCTCCCATTGTATCTAAACGATAAAGGGTGTACAATGAGAAAGGGAATTTCCCTCGCTGAAATGAAACTGAAGGAGGACACACGAATGAGTATTCACATCGAAGCAAAAGAGCATGAAATAGCGGATAAAATTTTGTTGCCAGGCGATCCACTCCGGGCTCAATATATTGCGGAAACGTTTTTAGAAGGGGCAACTTGCTATAACCGCGTTCGCGGCATGCTTGGATTTACTGGTACATATAAAGGCCATCGCATTTCGGTGCAAGGAACAGGAATGGGCGTTCCATCGATATCGATTTATGTCAACGAGTTGATGCAAAGCTATAACGTACAGACGTTGATTCGCGTCGGCACATGCGGAGCGATTCAAAAAGATGTAAAGGTGCGCGACGTTATTTTAGCGATGAGTGCTTCGACAGACTCACAAATGAATCGACTAACGTTTGGCGGAGTAGATTATGCGCCGACGGCAAACTTCGACTTGCTGCGAACCGCTTATGAAGTTGGTGTAGAAAAAGGGTTGCAATTAAAAGTAGGGAACGTGTTTACGGCAGATATGTTCTACAACGAAAATGCAGAGTTTGAAAAATGGGCGCGTTACGGTGTGCTAGCAGTAGAAATGGAAACGGCGGCTCTCTACACGCTAGCTGCCAAATTCGGTCGCAAAGCGCTTTCCGTATTAACGGTAAGTGACCATATTTTAACAGGAGAAGAAACGACAGCCCAAGAGCGACAAACAACGTTTAATGAGATGATCGAAGTCGCTTTAGAAGCTGCGATTCGCGTGTAAAACAAAACACCCTTGGGGACCCAAGGGTGTTTCAAAGTAAGGTGAAGAGAGTGAAACGCACATTGTTAATACTCGCTGCGGTTTGCCTCGCGGCTGGCTGCGCGCCCATCCAAGAAAATTCGCTGCCGAAAAAACCGTCAACTGAGCAAAAACAGACGGAAGAACGACCGAATGAACCCATAACAGAGAAACCGTCGACCGAAGAGCCTACGCCATCTAATGTGGAGCAACCTAGCACGGAACAGCCGGATGCGGTCCAAAATCCAAGCATCGATCCTGAAACGGAGCCGCCAGCTGACCCGGATTTGCTTTTGGAAGCAAAATATTGGAACGTGATTGAAGTGCAAAACGGTCAGAAAGTAATTATGAACCCAACGAATATTTTAGCGCTCGTTAATAAAGAACAAAGTTTGCCAGCTTCGTATAAACCAAGCGATTTAGTTGTTCCGAACGTACCGTTTTCGTTTTCTGAAACGAATGTTGAAAAACGTTATATGCGTTTAGAAGCAGCTAAGGCGCTTGAACAACTATTTGCCGCTGCAAATAAAGCAGGCATCCAATTAGTGGCGGTGTCCGGCTATCGGTCGTACGATCGGCAAAAAGAGCTATTCGATGAAGAAGTGAAGAAAAACGGAAAAGAAAAAGCGATTCACGCGGTTGCATTCCCAGGACAGAGCGAACATCAGACGGGACTAGCGATTGATATTTCTAGTCTAAGTATGAAATCTAGTCTTACAGCTGCATTCGGTGATACAAAAGAAGGGAAATGGGTCGCCGCCCACGCCCATGAATACGGATTTATTATTCGCTACCCAAAAGGGAAAGAGGCAATCACGGGCTATCAATATGAGCCGTGGCACATCCGGTATGTTGGCAAAAAAGCAGCAAAAGTCATTTTTGAAAAAGACATTACGCTTGAAGAATATTTCCAAATCGTGAAAAAAATATAAAGGTCGCTCTAACGAAAGAGCTTCCTTTTTAGCTATTATGTTTACATAATAAATCTTTTGTAAACAATAAATACAGCTCATTTTTTGCCTAATGCAATAAAGTTCACTAAGTGAGAAAAAGTTTGTCTCATTCTATAGTTGTTCGATATCGCAATTTTGTTGCTGTAGACTCACAAGGTGCCACGCTGGTAAACTAATACATGCAAGTAGGAAAAGTAAGGGTGAAGCGAATGAAGCCAGAATTAGGGGCTTGGGTGAGTATCGCTAGCTATATTAGCTTAGCGATCATTAAATTAATCATTGGTTATACAGCGCATTCAGACGGAGTGACAGCGGACGGATGGAACAACTTCAGTGATATTATTTCCTCAGTGGCGATTTTGATCGGCATTAAAATCGCCCAAAAGCCGCGCGACCATAACCATCCGTATGGTCATTCGCGCGCCGAAAATATTTCGTCGCTTATTGCTGCCTTTATTATGATGTCGATTGGGTTAGATGTCGTTGGCAAAGGGGGGCTGTCTCTCTTTCACGGTGAGCGGGAGGCGACGCCGCAACCGATTGCGGCGTGGGTTGGTGTGTTTTCAGCAGCTGTCATGTTAGGCGTATATTGGTTTAATAAACGGCTCTCCGAACGAGTAAATAGCCAAGCGCTGGCTGCAGCAGCGAAAGACCATTTATCCGATGCCCTTGTCAGCATCGGAACAGTGGTCGGAATTGGTGGTGCTCAGTGGCAAGTATGGTGGCTTGATCCGCTCGTGGCATTTCTCATCGGCATGATTATATGCAAAGCAGCATGGCATATTTTTTTCGAAACGTCGCATCTGTTAACGGACGGGTTCGATGAACGAGCGTTGACAAGATATGAGCGAGAAATTGCGGCGATTGACGGCGTGAAGCGCGTATCGGACGTGAAAGCGAGGATGGTTGGAAATCAAATTATTCTTGATGTCACCATTCATGTCGCCGCCGACTTAACGGTCGCAGAAAGTCATGAAATTGCCGATGAAGTAGAGAAAATGATGAAACAGCAACATCATATCGAAACGACACATGTTCATATTGAACCAGACGAAAGCCTTAATCGCTCATAAACGATTAAGGTTTTTTTCATACTATAGACAAAAAGAAAGGAACGGGTAGATGATCACGAACATAAAAAATGGCTGGACTCATTTTACAGCGGAAACGAAAAAGGAACTGCTAGCACTTGCCGAACAAATGAAGCTTCATCCGTTAGCTAAAGACGCTCTTTTACTTGGAAATGATGTTCCGAAAGTTGATGTATACGGTGACTTTGTGTTTGTGTCGCTTGCTTTTCTTGGCGATAATCGGCAAATCAGAAAACTGCAGCTGATGATCGCGAAAGAGCGAGTCATTAGTTATACGGAACGGGCAGAACCGATTGTTGAGAAGATCAAAGAGAAGCTATGCCATCATCCAGAACACGCTTGGCGTCCGAGCTTTATTTTGTACCAATTTTTAAACGTCGTTACATTTCATTTTTTACAAATGATTGATGACATAGCGAATCATATACAAACACTTGAAAAACAAGTGTTTAAAACACCGTTTGAAAACGACATTGGACATAGCGTCTATCGCTGGAAAGTGAAAATTCATCAGCTACGCCAAATCGTGGAAGCTCAAGCGGAAATGATGAAATCGCTTGATCACCCTACATTTCCCTATATAGAGGAAGAGGTTCGCCCGTACATGCAAGATATTACAAGCCGCTTTTCCCGCATTATTTCTGCGCTTGATATGTTTAAAGAAACGTTATCTAGCATT
>NZ_JAPSMC010000025.1 GCF_026847645.1 Anoxybacillus sp. J5B_2022 | reverse complement strand
TGATGTCTTTATACATCTTTCATCAAGTAGTTAATGATAGATATCAACATATGGAAAGGAGGGAATGAAGAATGGCAAAGTTGGATGATTTCGATTTGGACATTGTTGTCAAAAAACAGGACAACATTGTACAACCTAATATTACAAGTAAATCTCTTTGTACCCCGGGTTGCATCACAGGAATCTTGATGTGCTTAACGCAAAATTCTTGTGTATCTTGTAACTCTTGCATTCGATGCTAATAACTTATAATTATTAATTGGAATATGGAATAGTTGGAAAATTCTAGGATGATTGATCACAAGACAGCTTTCCAAGGAAAATAAAAGGGATTTAGTGCTTGGATCCACCCTTGATCGACACTCGTCAAGGGAGAAAAGGAGGACGATCCTGCGTTTTCAAAATTTATTAGGGGAGAGGGGATCGAATCATGAAGGAAAAACTTAAAATGGTTACTACTTTGCTTGCTTTTATCTCATTCATTGTGGTAGGGGGAGTCAGCGCCGCATCTTATGTTACGTATGCTGGGGTTCTCCCTCGTTTTCAAGGCGATACGGAATTAGCAAGCGCCAATAAAGCGACAAACAGTAAAAGTAAAGTGGAAAATTCGGTTGTGGGCGCCGATTATAAAGCAAACATGTGGATTCAGCAAGGTTCCACGAAAGTGTCGCCAACCGCGCTGAATGTAACCGATAATGACACGCGTTATTTCACTGTCGACCAAAGTGCTGTTGGCAAAAAAGTTTCATTAATGGCGGAAAATGCATCCTTCACTTACGTTACAGTTGACATCGCAGGCAAATTTTATCCCGACAATTGATCGATTTATAGGTATGTTCAGTCAACTTGGACAAGAAAGAGGTTTTCTTGGTCGGGGCGGTCTTCTTCAATATCACAAAGAAGACCGTCCTTAACAGAAGAATTAGGAGATGATAGTATGTATATAGAATTGATCAAACTTTTGAAAAATAGGAACTTTTACATCAGCGCAGCCTGCCTGTTGCTGCTTGTCATCGGCGCCGTCGTGTTGGGGGTGAAAGATTATCGTGAAAATGTGCAGTTGCTTGAACGAATTTACCACGACAATCCAAATGTTTTCGCCTTGGCATCGCCTCACCTTGAATGGGTTGGTCTAGGAGGCTTCCGCTTTAACGTATTTTCATCTCTATATTACTTCCTTTTTCCATTATTGTTGTCGATTCCATTGGTGGATTCGATTGATCGTGAGCGAAAGAGCGGAAATGTTCATTATCAATTGACACGGATGGGAAGAAGCGCTTATTACTGGGGGAAATTTTTGTTTTCTTATATCAGCGCGTTTTTCTTGTTTCTCCTTCCTCTTCTTTTTGGCGTCGTGCTCGTCAACCTTTTGACCAACCATTGGGATTATTCGAGCTTTTCCCAGGCATATCGGCAATTGGTCAATGGCACGTTGCCGTTGCCGGACAATTCGTTTGAAGGGGAAAAGAAAAGCCTTTTTTCTCCTTTATTGGAGATCTCCCCTTATTGGTATGTTCTCGCGTATTATATCATTGGCGGATTGTTTGCCAGCGGCTACGTCTGCCTTGGGTTAGGATTTTCCTTGTTGTTGAAAAATCGGTATTTGATTACTTTGATGCCACAAATCATTTATATGGTTTGTTGGGCGGCGCTGACTATCACCAACCAATTGGC
This sequence comes from Anoxybacillus sp. J5B_2022, assembly GCF_026847645.1. Taxonomy (GTDB): domain Bacteria; phylum Bacillota; class Bacilli; order Bacillales; family Anoxybacillaceae; genus Anoxybacteroides. The sequence goes on along the minus strand of NZ_JAPSMC010000025.1, from coordinate 38,344 downwards.
TTGGGATCCGTTTAATTTCTTAATCCCTTCACAACCAGTGGAAGGATTGTCCTATTGGAAAATCGTCATCGTGTTTGTCCTCCAATTGTTGATTGCGGTAGCGGTATTTTCATATGGAGTGAAGAAAAGTGAAGATGTTCTCTAGACAGAACGTTTTTTTTGTTTGGCAAGATTTGCTGTTGCATCGAACCGTCATCAAAATGATTTTGGGCGTCATGGCTTTGTTGATGGTGGTGGGCATCTTGCCGCTAGGAATGGTGGTGGTGGGGAAGTGGCACAGCCTCAAAGATTTTATCTTGCTTTATCGGTATGAATTTTTTCATCTCCCTGCTTTTTTGTTTCTTTTAGGTTCCGCGCTTCAAACCAATGCGTGGGTGGTGCTAAGAAGATACCGCACGCGGAGGCAAATCGGTCTTCATAAAGCGTTGCTGGTCGTCGTTCTGGCGGGGGGCGTGTCTCTTTGGGTTGCCGCAGTAGGCGGATTATGTACAATGTTTGTGAAATACGTCATCTATCCTAATATGCCAAACGCCCATGCGGCTTTTTTGTACGTGCCGCATAGTGGGGATAAAAGCTCGTTTCTCTATTTTCTTGTCATGTACTTTTTCGTCACCGCGATATACGGATTGTTGTTTGTCGCATTCATTGATTTTGGGGGGAACCGCTTTTTCGCCTTCGCTGCCGTCATCATACTGGCTGTATTGGATATGTTCACTGTGCACATGCTCCCTTATTTGTTTTACATAAGTGAACAGACGGCTCCCGTTTGGACAATCTTAGTTCTCATTGCGATGATGCTGGTGCTGGTCTATACCATTTGCCTTTCGTCAAGCCAAAAAAACTACTATGTTCAGGATGATCTTTTATGAAACCGATGCATTTGGAGTTTACCCTGATCAAAATGGATGTCAAAAGAATTGTCATCACCTGCCTCCTGTTCCCACTGTTGGGCACTTTGATGTCCAGCTGGTCAGAGGCGTTTTCTTCCCAATGCCTATCGGAGTTGTTCTCCCGCTTATTCGGAGCGGTGACGATCTCGAATTGGATGTATTGGCTGATGATTTGCTTCGGCTATGTGGTGTTGCTCCAAATCGTTTGGAAAAAGCGGGATAAATATTTTGAACATAAACTGTTCATTTTGTTGAGGGATACGACGTCGTACACGATGGCTAGGCTGCTGGCAGGTGTTCTATTTACATTGGTGTATGTCTTGTCGGTGTTTTTGATCGCTGGCGGCTTCGGTCTCTTTGTGTCGCATATGGCGTTTTCGTTTGACCGTTCGCTCGTGCTCATGTTCGTGGGCATCGCCGTGAATTTGTATTGGCACGCCAGCGTGTGGATGTTGTTGAACGTGTATGCAACCCATCACTTGGCGAATGTTGTCATTCTCGCTTTGTTTTTTGTGGGTGTCAAGATGCCAACGCCTTTTATTCCTTTGTACTACAGCATGGCGGATCTCGTGCGGAGCAGCTCGATGTTCTGGTCGGCGTTGATGGTGGAGCTCTTGTCGATCGTTGCGTTCGGGTATTGGACGATCAAGAGAGTGAAGAACGAGGATTATATGTAGGAGGTTTTCAATTATGAAGGCGATCGTCTTATCCAATGTTTCCAAAACGATAAAAGCAAGGGAAGTTTTGCGCAATATCAACTTAGAGTTGGAAAGAGGAAAGATTTATGGATTTGTCGGGCCGAACGGGTCGGGAAAAACGATGTTATTCCGAGTCATCAGCGGACTTGTGAAGCCGTCCAGCGGCACGGTGGCGGTATTTGGCCAGACGTTGCACCAAGATGTATCATTTCCGAGCGATATTTCTGTTTTGTTGGAAAAACCAGGTTTCCTTGAACAATACTCAGGATTCGATAATTTGCATTTTTTAGCCATGATTCAGAACAAAATCGGCGAACGTGAGGTAAAAGAGGCGATCGAGCGAGTGGGGTTGAATCCGCATGATAAAAGGCCGGTGAAAGCGTACTCTCTTGGAATGAGACAAAGACTGGCCATCGCACAATGCATCATGGAGAAACCACAGCTGATGTTGCTCGATGAACCGATGAATGCTTTGGATGAAAAATCGGTGGACCAAGTGTACCAAATTATTCGGGAGGAAAACAAAAGAGGCTGCACCATTTTGTTGACGTCTCACAACAAGGTGGACATTCAGTCATTATGCCATGAAGTATATTCGATGAATGAAGGGGTGATTACGGGTATGACCCATATTACGGCAGAATGACTGTCATGTGTGTAATGTCGAAATTCGCGAGGGGGTGGCCATCTTGAACAACCAACTGTGCGAAGGTGCCGCTTCCGTGTTCATGGGACAATCAAAAGTGAACCAATAGCTTCCTGCATCTGAGGAGGATGCTGGGAGCTTCAGTGCAGCAGCTCTTCTTCGTTGCGCCACTCCCCCATCCTACTCTTGAACAGGAGAGCCGCCATGGAAATGCCAAGATGTTGTGTGTTTTGCTTGGGTCAACAACTCTTTGAGGCAATCCCCATAGCCATCAAGTGAAGCCTTGGAGCGAGTAGCTCCAAGGCTTCACTCTTCATCTTTGGAGGCTGTGACCGTGAGAATATATAAAGATAGGCATGCCAAATACACCTTCCCGATAGAAGGTTTTTTTCATGGTATGAGGCGGGAATTTCTTACGACACCGGCATGATGACCAAACTCTCGATAATGTCTAAAGCGCTCTTTTTTGTATAACGCCTTGATTTTTTTCCGTGTTGAGCGATGATGTCACACAGTTTTAAAAGAAGTTGGACAGCTAACGCCTCCGAACACCATAAGGCTTGAAATAAATCCATACCGAACTCCTTGATCATACTCATCGCCTTATATTCGCTCAATTCCTTTTTCTGTTTTCGATAGAGCCATTCCCGCATTTTAAACATGACAGTGGAGCTGATCAATAAGGCAATCAATGTTCCATACAGGTGGCACTGAAAGCGAGCCCCTTTCATCGGTTTGAATCGATGAATGTGAAACAGGGATTTCCATGTCTTAAATACCACCTCAATCTGCCAGCGAAGAGAATACAGCGTATGAATTTCGTGCAAAGAGGTATAAATCGCTGGAATATTGGTGATATATACATATATTGGGTGGGGGCGTCGCGTCACGTACGCGGCCCCTTTTTGTTTCGCCTTCTGTTTCCATTGTCCTTCCTTCTGTCGCTCCTGTTCTTCTGTCAGCCGATACACAATGAGCCGCGGTTGATGAACTTTCTTTCCACTGACATACGCATGTTCCAGTTCCATGGTTTCTCCCGGTTGCAGCACCGCAAGGAAATCCTCTGGTTCCCATTTTCGAAATCGGTCCCCTTCTTTTTGGTAAATCCCTACATTGTGTTTGAGCCGTGAAATATAAAAGGCCCCGGCGTCATGAATGGCTTGCAATCCCTCAAGCGAAAAATAGCCTAAGTCTTTCAAACAAAGGTCTCCCTCTTGGATGGTCGATAGAAGGGACGCTCCGTAGGCGGCGTCGTGATGACGGGCATCTTCGACGTCCACATGGAGAACCTTCCCTTCTAGCCATTCATATTCTAGCTGAATTTTCACCCCAGGCCCCGTACATCCCTCGTAAATCCCCTGGATTTCAGGAGGCAGTTGAAACGACGTGGAATCGAGAATGCGAATCCGGAGAAACAGCGAATGTCTTGGACATAAGCGACGGGCCTCCTGAGTCTGATGAATGAGCAGTTTTTCAAACACCGCTTTGAGGAAACTCACCGCTTTTTCATGAAACCGTTGATTGAGCCCTTCCGCACTCAGAGAGGTGTTTTGCTTGAGAGCTAGAGCACTGCAAAGCTGCACCAATGATTTTTGACCGCCTCCTTCCTGGAGAAATGTGCAAAGTGCCACGAAATCATGGGCGCGTAACTTCCCCTTTCGTTGAATAAATTGATGATCTCGGGCCATATGTTCAAGTTCTTCGCACGATAACACGCTTCTTAATCCGTCTAAAAAACAATGCCATTCTTCTTGGAGAGATAAGGACGTCTTCAAAAAAACCACCCTTTCTAAGACATTATGAGGTCTTCAAAAGGATGGTCCAATGAGGCATATATTTATTCCTGTTTTCTTAACTTGATGGCTATGGAGGCAATCCCATATTATAATCACAATAAATTAAAGAAAATTATAAAAAATATATACCAATACATTTAGAAAAATCTTAGAATTTCGATCTATTCTAAATGTGAAAAAGGAGCTTTTTAGCTTTACATTAACTGCTTGGTGAAAAAAGATGGAATCTATGATGTCTTTATACATCTTTCATCAAGTAGTTAATGATAAATATCAACATATGGAAAGGAGGGAATGAAGAATGGCAAAGTTGGATGATTTCGATTTGGACATTGTTGTCAAAAAACAGGACAACATTGTACAACCTAATATTACAAGTAAATCTCTTTGTACCCCGGGTTGCATCACAGGAATCTTGATGTGCTTAACGCAAAATTCTTGTGTATCTTGTAACTCTTGCATTCGATGCTAATAACTTATAATTCTCAACATCCATATTGAACCATGGAAGAGTTGGAAAATTCCAAGAGAATTGATCACAAGACAACTTTCCAAAGAAAATAAAGGGGATTTAACGCTTGGATTCACCCTTGATCGACACTCGTCAAGGGAGAAAAGGAGTCAGTATAAGGGCAAGGGCGGGAAGAAGCCCTTGTCCATTATTCGCTTCGCCGAATTTGGCAGGTCTTTAGCTCAGCGAGCTTGGGAGGACAAAAAAGCTAAGCCGCTTCTTGTTGGAGAAACTCTTGCGTCAAAGGGACGGGGATTTGTCCGTCGGACCATCATATGCGGAAGATCGGCGAGTTTTAGGATGACGCCGGAACCCAGCCCTTGAGTGCGCTGTGCATGTGCAGGAAGTTGAAATACACCACAAGCTGAAAATGCTATATACATGCTCATTGAAAAGTTAACCTTCGCATAAGTGGTGCCCACTCCGGTTATACTGCTCCTAAGGAAAAGCATGGAAAAGGAGCGGAATCAGACATGAAACGGCTGAAAATCACCCATGATCACGGATGGACGCCTCGGAAACTCCGCAAGCAGGAACGGAAGATCAAAAACGCTCATCTCCGCCAACGTGTGATGGCAGTCCGCCTTGTCATGGAAGGCTATTTGGGCAGAGAGGTTGCTTCCATGGTCAATGTGTGCCGCCCAACCGTTTCCCATTATGTGTCGCTTTTTAACGAAGGCGGCCTTGAACTCCTGCTTCATCGGGATTTTGCCCCTGGTAGCCGTTTCTCACCGAAGAACAGCAGGAAGAGATCAAACACACCTCGTGTTGACCACGACACCTGTGGAGCTGGGCTGGGACATCGCTTCGGCGTGGAATACGAACATCCTTCAATCCTATAAGGCTGGTGAAAAACAAGTTTTTTGCTCAAACCAGCGGTATTTGATCAGCAAGGAGAACAGATCTGACAAAGTTTCTCTAATTGAAAAAGAGTTGGGATGAGTTGCCTTTTTCATTAATTCACCGGCCTTCTATGTGTACCACCATTACAGCATATCCATTTCCCGCGAAGCATTACGAAAGCTCTTGCATCGAAAAGGGCTTTCTTGGACCCGGACGACCTACACGTTGGCGAAAGGAGATCCGGACCGGCAAAAAAACTTCGAGAAACAAATGGACCTGATAAAAAAACTTAATGGATTCGGATTTCATCCTGTTGTACATCGAATGAAACGCATATCCGGTCGTATCATGTGTTGCGTACGACATTGTCAGAGGTTGGCCGTCAAAAGCAAGTGCCTACGTTCGGCCATCATGCTCACATATCGCTGTTTGGCGCGGTCAACGTCCACGATGGCGAAACGGTTCTTCATCAAGCAGGGGCAGCCAATGCCACAACGTTTTTAGATTTCCTGCGAGTTCTCAAAGAGCGTTACTCGGACCGACTCGTCGTCTTGGTGCTGGATAACGCTCGAATTCATCACACCAAAATGGTGAGAGAATTTTTGCGGGAAGAAGGATAGTGTTTTCACTTCATTTACTTTCCTCCGTATTCACCGCAACGGAACCCGATCGAACGCTTGTGGAAATGGCTGAAAGATACTGTCATTGCCAATGTGTTTCACAAAGATCGAAACGATATCGCCCAAGCCGTTTTTGCATGTTTCTCAATTTAAAAAATATCGCTGGAAAGCGGTATTTTCAGTTAAAACACCGGCTCTCTAGAATATCAAGTGAAGCTTGTGCTTAAGAACCCACTATATAAATGAAGAAATTGTAATAAATATCATAATTACTACTAGCAACCTAATAAGTGTTGAGGTGAGCGCAACATCATCAACTAAAGAATACGAATTCAGTCAATGTCAAAAAATCGAGAAACATTTTATCCGGCTGTAGGACAGTTAACATTCGGAAGAAATCACTCAAATCATGAATACAGGTCCCTCCATACCTACTTTGCAACGTGGTTCAGGACAAATTCAGCACTGTAATTGGGTGCAGATCTTGTAAAAAGAGTCACGCAATTTACGGAAGATTGAGAATCATTGAGTTGGAGGCTTGATTTATGAAAGATCTTATCTTTAAAAACATCGATACGTTTATGATTCGAACACCGGTTTTATCAGTAGACAACTATTTAAGATTTTTTGATCAAAAATTGACTGAGGGAGAAATGAAAGAGCGTCTGTTGGAAATTTGTCATAACCCTGTATTTAGAGAGAGTATCTTAGTAGCGAGTAAAAGTTTATATAATAAAATGATTGATTTTTGCAACGGCAAGGAAATAAAAAAATACGATTATTTTATCAAAGCCATTTATAAGTATTTGATAAGAATTAGCACGAGACCAACGCCATTTGGTCTTTTTGCAGGAGTAGACTTTGGTGAATACACGGATGAAAATACATCAATAAGATATGGAACGAATAAATATAAGAAATTTGCTAGGCCAGATTTAGAATGGCTGATGAAGATTGTAAAGAAATTGGAACAAGAACAATATGAGCAATTATGGTTCACGGTGAATGACAGTATATTTTTAAAAGGAGAACGGGCATATTTACTACATTCGACACGAAAAGACGATGACAAGCGAGTCAATGAAATCAGCGTCAGAGTCACCCTTCCTTTTAAAATCACGTGTGAATTAGCTCGTCACTTGATCCATTACCAAACATTAAAAAAAGAATTAATAAAACAATTTCCAAATACGAGTGAGGAAAAAATTGAACGTTTTCTCAAGCAACTAATAGAAAACGAATTTTTAATTTCCAATCTCCGCCCACCATTAACAGTAATGGATCAGCTTGATTATCTGATAAAGCGATTGAAAGAAAGCCATATAGAAGAGTGGAGTAACGAATTAATTGATATTCAACAAAAGATTCGCACATATACCATGACTCCGTTAGGAGAAGGGGAGCAAATATATAAAGAGTTACATAAAAAAATGAAAAAGTTAGCCGATACCAAAAATGTGTTACAAGTTGATATGAAGTTAAACTTACAAGAAAAGAAACTGAACAAGCAAGTGATAAAAGATGTAAATGAACTAATGCACATACTTCTACCTTTTTCGATGACCTATCAACAAACAGATTCTCCACTTTCGAGGTACAAGCAAGAATTTATCGAAAAATATGGGGTGGACAGAGAAGTTCCTTTACTAGAAATGCTTGATAATGATCTTGGTATAGGAGCACCTATGGATTATACAAACCCGAAAAACGCAAGACTCGCTGTAGGTGTACCCCATCAATTGATTGATGAGCAGTTAAGAGAATATTTTCTTCATAAATATATCGAGGCGGTTAAAGACAAAAAAAGTATAACAATAACAGAAGACGAGATAAAAGAATTGGGTCTAGATGATTATGATTACCAAAGCATCCCGGATTCATTAGACATTAACGTCATTATAAAATGTGACTCGGAACAAGATCTTGAGCACAATCATTTCAAATACTATATTGGTCCTAATTTAGGATCGACCCATGCGGGGAAAAGTTTTGGAAGGTTTTCTTATATGATGGAAGGGGAAGAGAAACTCTTCGAAACGTTAAATAAAGAAATGTTGAACTTGAATAATGATAGTGGCGAGTATGTAACTTGTGAGCTTGTTTATTTGCCAAATGAAACGAGACATGCCAATGTGACAAGAAATATTCATAACAGCGAATACGAACTTGCGTTGTTTACTAACAACAGCAAAGATGAATATCATCGATTGAGCTTAAATGATATTTTGATCGGCATAGAGAACGATATGTTTTATGCCAAAAGCAAAACACTAAATAAAAAGTTGATTATTACTATGAATAATATGTTGAATACCCAAAATGCCCCGAATGCGATTCGTTTTTTGTATGATATAAGCTTAGATGGCAAAAAAATTTGGTGTAATTTCCCTTGGGATACAATCTTTCAAGACTATGCTTACATACCGGCAATTGAATACAAAAATTTCGTCATAGCACCGCGAAAATGGGTGATCAATAAGATTATTAAAACAAACGACAAAATTAGTTTTACGGAATTTGAAAAACGCTTTAAAAAATTTTGTTCTGATTACGATGTGCCGAAATATGTTTATTTGACTTTTGCAGATAATCGGATTTTGTTGAATACAGAGGATGAAAATTGTTTAAGAATTCTTCATCACGAATTTAACAATAGATACGGAAACATTATTCTAAGTTCTTATGAAGAGGCTGATCTTCATTTAGTTAAAGATGATGCCGAAAAAGAGTATGTTTGTGAATTGGTCATTCCGCTAGTGAAAGTAAAACAAGAAAATCGTCAATGGTATGCCAAAGCGAAAAAATCAAATCATATCCCAAGTTTTTCAGATATAAGAGTCAAGTTGCCTTTTGAAAATTGGCTTTATTTAAAATTGTACGGGGTCCATTCTAGAGCAGATGATTTCATCGCCTTTTATCTTTCAGAATATTGTCGCGAAAAATTGGCTAAAGGAGAAATTGAAAAGTATTTCTTTATACGGTATGCCGACCCGGAGCAACATATAAGATTAAGGCTGAATGCCAGTGAAGAGAAACTTCTGCAGATTTATCCGGATATGAAACAATGGCTGCGAACGTTAATCGACAAAAGAGTGGTGAGTCGTTTTTCCATCGACTGCTATGAAAGAGAAATTGAGCGTTATGGTGGAACAGAATTGATCGATCTTGCAGAAAACTTATTTTTCTTCGATAGCATAGTAGTAGAGGACATATTAAAGTTAAAACGTTTGAAACATATTCAATTTAGCGATGAAGTGATCGGAATGGTTTCCATCATTCATTATATGGAACAGTTCGGCCTAAATTATGAAAGTCAATTGGATTTCTTGCAACAGCAAGTCAACAAACAAGACTATCGTGAAGATTTTCAAAAGAATCGATCTGTTTACATGAAAGTTTGTAATACGGATAATGATTGGCAAGGGTTAAGAGACACTGATGAGGGGATGTTATTATTAAACGTTTTGAACCAAAGAAACAGAAGCATAAAAGAGTATGCAAGCAAGATCCAGGACGGTCTCGAAGCTTCTTCTGAATTATCTATTTTAGACAGTGTGATTCATTTACACTGTAACAGGCTATTCGGCATTGATCGAGAATTTGAAAAGAAAATCCGTACATTAGTTGCCCATACGTTATATGCATTAAAGTATATTAAAGCTCATGGATTAGTGTTAAAAAATTAAAGATGTTATCCATTTGTCCAAGCATTGGGGAGACGATATATAATGGACCCACGACTTGGACTTTTTTCAACAAAAGCTCGACAAGCTCTCTTTTGTGTATTCAGGTGAAAAAACTTTTATGACGGGAAGAAGATCTCATTTTAGCATGCGGGGATTGAAAATGTTATGAATATAAAAGAGTATGATGATCACGTTACTATCAAAGATATTGTGAAATCAATAAGGATAGTTCCCAAGACGCTTGTTCTTATAAAGAACGTCGACAAACAAAGTTTTTTTATCATTATTTTCTTAAGCTTATTAATGGGAGGCGCACCGATTGTTACATTGCTCGGTTCGCAAAACTTGTTGAATGCAATCGGGTCCCAAAATATTCATATTATTATATCGGCATTGATCTTTTATATTTCTGCTGTTTTACTCAGCGAGATCATCAGCAGTTTCATGGAATATTACCAAAATAAGTTTCAAACTCTCATCAACTACAAACTTAATTTGCAAATCATGGACAAGTGTACAAGATTGTCTTTACAGCATTTTGAGGATGCCGAAGTTTATGATATGTTGCAAAGAGTACAGAATGAAACGCCGTATAAACCATTTGAAGTGTTTTTATCCATATTAGGTGCAATATCGGCGATTGTAACCTTTTTTTCATCGATGATGATTCTGATCCATTGGAAACCGTGGGTGTTGATTATATTAATCTTCATACCACTCGTTTTTTCTTTTTATTTTTTCAAGATTGGCCAAAGAGAGTTTAATGTTAGTTGGTTGCGTGCACCGGAAAAAAGGAAATCATGGTATTTGTCTTACCTAATGACAAGAGACAACACGTTCAAAGAAGTCAAAATATATAACTTGGCAGGCTATATTTTGAACAAATTTAAAGAAATCAACAAAACGTTCGTCGAGCAGGATATCCATCTTTTTAAAAGAAGAACGGTTTTTACATTTATTTTTGAGCTCGTTGAACAAATATGTATCAATACCGTACTTGTTATCATCATCATTTCGGCGTTGGCAGGTGAAATCCTTATAGGTCACGTCGTAGGGCTTATTCAGGCCTTGAACTTAATTTCTAGCAACTCTAAGAAAATATTGAATATCATCCATTCCCTGTATAAAAACAATTTATATATCAACCAACTGTTTGAATTTTTGGGGTTAGACGAAGAAGTATTGGACAAAGGAGATCGATTCGTATCAGGGATAGACAAAATCGAAAATATTAAGATAAGAAATTTAACGTTTCGTTATCCAACGAATCCAAAAGTAGTATTGAAAAATATTAACCTCGACATCAACAAAGGGGAAAGAATAGCCATCGTCGGTGCAAATGGATCAGGAAAAAGCACCCTTATAAAACTTTTATTGAAATTGTATGAACACGATGAGGATAGCATTTTTTATAATGGTGTGTCCATCAATGATTTGGATACGGAACAATTGAGAAAAAACATTGCCGTGTTGTTCCAAGATTTTGTGAAGTATGAATTGAAATTAAGGGAAAACGTGGGGTTTGGCGATATTACGCGCATTGATCGTGACGGAGAATTAAAACAAGCCATGGAGAGGGCGAGAGTAAATTTTATCGAGGATTTAGATACTCAGCTTGGTTTATGGTTTGTCGACGGTGTTCAGCTTTCGGGAGGACAGTGGCAAAAAGTAGCGATTGCTAGGGCGTTATTTCGGGATGCATCCGTATATATATTGGATGAACCTAGCTCGGCACTGGATCCCATTTCCGAGAAAGAAGTCATTGATATGTTTATCAATATGACAAAAGATAAAATTGGTATCTTTATCTCACATCGTCTATCAACAGCTAAGCTTGCCGATAAAATCGTAGTAATGAATGATGGTGAAATTGTCGGTATAGGTACGCATTGGGAATTGTTAGCTACGAATGAGTTATACAGAAGAATGTATGAATTGGAAGCTTTGAAAAACGAGGAGGAGTATGAGCATCTCAATGAAAGCGCTGGTTTGTAATCTTGCGAAAAAATTGTCGGATTATGAGAATATGAAGCGAATCGTCAATCACCCAAGTAATTATATTAAAATTGGAAACAAGACGATAAATCCGTTTAATGAGTTAAGTTTAAGCCATGGGTTACCAGCCTTATGTGCGCTGTACGGCGAATTGGGCGAACAATATCCGGATGAAGGTTGGGATTTATTAGGGCATCAATACATCAAAAAAATCGGTGAACAAATGAATCAACACGGCTTCCCTTCTTTATCCATGTTTACCGGATTGGCAGGGATCGGCCTTGCTGCAGTATGTTTATCCAAGGGAGGAAAAAGGTATCAAAACTTTATCTCAACGATTAATCAAGCCATCGAAGAAAGAATCGGAGAAATGATCGAGTATTTGAAACAGAAACCGTATCCGAATATGGACGATTACGATGCTATTTCGGGAGTAGCGGGTATAGCGAGCTACTGCCTATTATTTCCGCAAGAGATGAAAAAAAGTATTACGTTAATCTTAAAATACATTATAGATTTATCTCAAGATAAACAAATGGAGGATATCAACGTTCCTGGCTGGTATATTCCCCCAAAGAATGCTTTTTCAGACACTGAAAGGAGAAAATGGCCATCGGGTTTCTTTAACATTGGGTTGTCTCACGGTATACCTGCTTTACTCATTGTCTTGTGCAATGCTAAAAAACTGAATATTTACGTAGATGGGCAAGATGAATGCATTCAAAGAATAGCTGATTTTCTTATGAAGTTTCAAATTAAAGATGAAAATGGCTCTTATTGGGGGACTCATATTTCTCTAGAGGAATACAAAAATGGCTCTGTCCTAAACAAAGATACAAGGGATGCCTGGTGTTATGGCACGCCTGGTGTTGCTTATTCGTTACTTATAGCAGGTAAAACTCTAAATAATCAATCATACATTGATTGTGCTGTCAGCGGAATGAAACTGGCAAGCAAACGGCTTTACAACATTTTTTCTCCTTCCTTCTGTCATGGTTTATCGGGAGTTGCGTATATATGCAACAGATTTTATGAAGAAACGAATATCAGCGATTTTAAGGAAGCCGCCTGCAAATTAGTCGATGATATAATAAAATTTTATAATGAGGAATTCCCTTTTGGCTTTAAAAATATTGAGGAGAGCGAAGGAAGCACGAAATATTATGATTATGTGGGACTAATCGATGGAACAGCGGGAATTTTATTGACGATATTAGCTATACAAAACTCGAAAAAAACGCCTTGGGATTGTGCATTTTTATTATCTGAAGTTTAAATGTTGTTTATATACAATGGAAAAGCCGACTGATCGATGGTTAGAGGCAAGCCGCAGAGGGGGCTCCATCATACCTTGGCGTACCGATCGGTCGAACAACTCCCTAAAAAGGGTGTTGTTCGATCAACCGGTCATCGATCAAATATGTTGGAAAAGGTTCATAGACAAGAGGTGTCTTTCACCCGGGCGTCACTCAAGACGTGCGCATTTTTTAGTAAAAAGCAACAAAGAGTAAAGCTTCACATTGCACCTATGAACAACGCAACGGTGTTATGAGATTACCCCATGATATGGGGATGGAATAGGTTAAAATGCGATTCAACTGTATGGGGGATCAAAAGATGAATAACAAGAAAATTTTGGTCGTTGATGATGATGAAGATATTTGCTGCACCATTAAACAATATTTGGAGCTTCATCATTATCAGGTAGAAACGGTCCACAGCGGTGTAGAAGCGTTGAAGATGATAAACGACGATTTTGATTTGATTGTGTTGGATATCATGATGGAAGGAATTGACGGAATGGAGCTGTGTACAATCATTCGTGATCGGGTTGATTACCCTATTGTATTTGTTAGTGCTAAAACGCTGGAGGAAGATAAGGTTCAAGCTCTGGCGATCGGTGGGGATGACTACATCACCAAGCCGTTCAGCTTAAAGGAGTTAAAGGCGAGAATTGATTCTCATTTAAGAAGGGAAGAACGGATTCGTTCAAACGAGAGATATCTTTTGAGTTCTAAAAATATTACGATTGATCTTTTGGCTAATGAAGTCTTTTGTAAAGGAAAGAAATTACCGTTAACAAAAAAAGAATATGAGATTGTGAAGTTGTTGATGCTCAATAAAAAGGTCGTTTTCTCCAAAGAAAGAATCTTTGAACGAGTATGGGGGATTGACTCCGACAGCCAGTTAGACACGGTTACAGAAAGCATCAAAAATATTCGAAAAAAAATCAAGGACGTCGATCCAGAAACCTCTTATATTCAAACATTATATGGGCTCGGCTATAAATGGGATGTGAGCAATGAAAAACGATAAAACAATCAAACGAGATTTTTACTTGTTGGTTGTGAAGGTAGTGTTGGCAACAGTGATCTCTTCGGCCGTTACCTATTTATGCGTAATCTATTTGATTATGACATTAACCACGAACGATGTGGTGAAACCGACCAATTATTTCGTGAAGGATTTGGATTTGATTGAAAAAAAGGTGAAAGAAAACGAAGAGGCGATTTTCAAGGGGAGATTAATTCCCATTCATCGTTACAGTGAAAAGATACAGGGAGAAGTTGTAGACATCAGCGGTAAGCATCTGTATGGTGATCGAGAAATTATAGACGATCAAGTAGATATTAGTCAATCGATCAACCGTGAGATTGTAAAAGGAAGCTATGTGTATCGGTTCATTCCCCTGAAGCATGATAACGCCATTCAGGCGGTATATGTGTTGAAAGCGCCTTTTGGGTTCATCATTAACAATCAAAATCGCTTGGAAGCCGTGTTGATTTATGCTGTGATGTTTATTTCTCCGTTGATCTTTTTTATTGTCTATTTGATTTTCTTTACATCTAGGCTGTACAAATCATTGTTTCATAATGTCAAATTGTTGCTCCAGGCTTCTGATCACATTGCAAGCGGGAATTTTGATTTTCAAGTCTCGGGGTTGAAAAGAAAAGAGTTTATCAAGATCCAGGATTCCTTTAATACCATGATCAGTGCACTGAAAGAAATGGTGGAACGTTTAGCAAAGACCGATGACGAACGAAAAATGATGGTATCATCGATCGCACATGATATCAGAACCCCGTTAACGGTCATCCAAGGACAAATTGATTTGATTCAAGATTTGAGAAAGTTGGACCACTTTGATGTCACTCCCCATTTAGAGATTATTCGCAAAAACTGTGGGAAGATGACCATGTTGACAGATAATTTGTCGTTGCTCTATAAAGTGGAGAATGACCACTTCTCATTGAATGGAAAAGAAGTGGATGTAAGGCAAATCCTTGAGGAGAAAAAACTAGAGATCTCAACAATGGTTTACCATCAAAAATCGATAAACATTTGCTTTGATGTGAATTTGCAAAAATCATCTTACATACTTGATGAAGCGATGTTAATGAGAGTGTTGGACAATATTTTATACAACAGCCTGAGGTTTACAAAAAGCGGAGAAATTAAGTTGGAAGTACATGATGAAAAAGAGGGGAATGAGCGTAAAATCTATTTTCGCTGTTCAGATACAGGAACGGGATTTAAAGAAAACGATACGTCTTTGTTGTTCCAGCCTTTTTACCAGGATAAGCAGTATAAAAATCATGTTGGATTAGGACTGTATATTGCTAAAAGAATTGTGAATCATCATGGCGGTGAAATTTGGGCCTACAACAATGAAAAAGGTGGAGCGACGGTTGAATTTTATATTAAGGAGCTATCTGATTAATCATCCAATCTTATGGGCTTTCCGCCGTTATCGAGAGTGGAGAATGCAGCTAGGGAGGAATTTCTCTTTCCCTAGCTGACAGTCTCTAAGCCTTTATTTTCTTTTAGCAATCAAAAATTGGTGGTTCACCGTAACAGCTACTTCTTCATCTGGGTTTACGCCTTTGATGCTGTATACCCAGCCAAAGTTCAAGTGAGTTCGTTTTTCATCCGTTTGATCGGGAATGACTTCGATCTTTCGTAGCTCTTTTTTACTCAAGATTTGATGATGCTCATTGATGGTAATCGTCTCCGCTACTTTCCCGATCGGTTTGTTCAATTGATTCCGATCGACTTTTGCTGCTTGAATCATGTACGTTCGGCCTTGATAGTGAATTTCTTGCAAATTTTCTTTGTTCAACTCGTATTTTGGTAATTTCCGATCGATCTCCATATTTTGTGTGGCTGTCTTTTTTAAGTTACTGACAAGTGAACAACCTCCTATAAAGAGGATTCCAATCAACATGAGGAGTAAGATAGAGTTTTTCATCGTTACTCTGAAACCTCCTTTTTTACCATCCCATTGAGAGGGAGCAGTGAACTTTCATTCATGTGGTTGATTTCCTTCCCAACGATGAAACCAGATCGAACCGATGATGGTGACGATGATGAAGCTTAGAAGGGCATAGGCTATTCCTTCCCATAATGATAGCGAAAAGGAACTTAATAACTGCGCCCCCAAGGTTTGCTTTACTTCGGGCATCATAAGAATCGGAAATTGTGAGAGACGAACAGCCCAAGCCCAAGGAATATAGCTCCATACGTGATCACCTAAGGAAGTTGCGCCAATCAGGGCAGAAATGAGAAATCCGCCGCTTCCTACTGCGATCGAGGCTCCCATTCCAAAGGCAAAGCTGATGAACAGATGCAAAGAAAAAAGGATGAGTGAGCCCACGATGGAGAGCATGGCTCCTTGCAAAAATAACTGATAATGAATGTGCGCCACTTTGAGTACGTATTTCATTCCAAAGAGCATGAGAATCGTCGCTAGCAAGATGTCCGCGCATGCAATAAAGATGAGCAGCGTGAGTTTGCCAACATACCATTGAACTTTGGATATAGGACCGGTCAAGATGTTCATGAAACTTCCTGCTTTTTCTTCTTGATAGGACATCAGCCCAGTCAGTAGGGAGATAATGATCGGTAAGGAAACGGCCATTACTTCAAAAAATCCTTGATAGATTTTCATCTGCCAAAACGTAGAGGTACGGTAGTGCGAAAAATACCATACCATAAAGAGAGAATAAATGATTGGCGTGATGATGACCATCATCCGAATCGCTGTGCGTTTTGTTTTTATCCATTCGGATGACAGAAGGCGAAGAAACGACATGTCAATACACTTCCTTTCGCGCAAACCAAACGGCGGTTAAAAAAGATAACAATAGAAACATGACAAGGGCGATCGCCAGGCCTATTGGAATGACAGAAGGATCCAATAGCGGACTCCCTTTTTCCAAAGGAACACCGTTCGGATGAACCCCGACGATCGGGCACATCATCCTCATTCCCCAGCTCCATGGGATGAACAGCCAATACGGTTGTGCGGCCATGACTACCCCTAAGGCGAGGCCAATGACACTGACAATGATCGAGACTACCATCCCGAACCGCTCGGCCACAAATAATCCGATCGGGATATAGGCTAAAGAAGTCAACCAAATGACCAAGCTGGCGAATACGGCGACCGTAGCTGATGAGAGGCTGTTGGGAAAAAGCCATTTCAATAAAACAAGTAAGATGATCAGCTCTATTGTTGAGAGCAACATGTAATAGGCGATGACGGTGATTTTGCTCCACCATAGACGCACGATGCTAATGTCGTGACAACGCAACACTTTATCGTTTCCTGACTTTTTCTCCCTTACCGTTGACAAGGAAGCGATCAAGGCTGTTCCAATCGGAACAAAAATCAATGGCCACCAATTAAATATGGCATATTCAAAATAATTGTGTGTGGAATTTATAGTTGGCATGGTGATGATGGCGTACAGGACAAAGAAAAGCGGAGCGATGAATACAAGTTTTTTCGCAAACGTCCGCTTATATTTTAAATGTTCTGACTCGAACATATTGAGCATGATTTCCATCCTCCTTCATTACTCGTTCACTACATCGACAAAGAGTTTTTCGAGATCTTGGCTTTCGTCTATTTTCCCTTCGTACCTGAGTTTTCCGTTTTGGATAATGCCAATATAATCGGCTAATTGCTTAACTTCGGACAAAATATGGCTCGATAGAATGACGGTGATCCCGTTTTCGGTAAACGATTGAATGAGTTTTCGCAAGTCCTGTATGCCTAATGGGTCCAGGCCGTTTGTTGGTTCGTCGAGAATGAGCAGCTTTGGATGGTTTAAAAGTGCTTTGGCAATTCCTAATCGCTGTTTCATTCCGAGGGAAAATTGAGATGCTTTCTTTTTCCCTGTATTTTCTAAGCCGACGATGTTCAAAACTTCTTGGATCCGCGACTCAGGCAAATGAAGCAATTTAGCGTGAACAAGCAAGTTTTCATGAGCCGTTAGATTGCCGTAAAGAGCAGGGGATTCGATCAGCACACCGATATCTTTTAAGTCTTTTCTGCTCCAAGGATGGCCGTTGATCATGATTTCCCCTTTCGTAGGACGCAAAAGCCCTGTCAGCATTTTTAAAAGGGTTGACTTTCCGGCTCCATTTGGTCCGAGCAATCCATAAACCGTCTGTTTCTTGACTTTAATGGATACATCATCTACGACGAGTTGTTTCCCAAACGCTTTGCTTACATGATGGGTCTCTAACATATACTCTCCCATGTTCATTCTCCTCCTATATATAGAAAATTGGGTGGTGATGTTGCTTTTAGCTGGCATTAGCGAAAGGAGCGATGGCGATATCCGTGCTGTGTTTCATATTAATGGCTCAATGTAATGTTTTTATAAGAAAATGAGCACATGGATGATGTTTTTTACAGATTGGGCTTCGTACCTTGGTTTATCGTTTGCTGTTGCCGTGATCAGCGTTCTTCATTGATCAGTGAATGAAAATGATTGGAAATATCGATGGATTTGAGCGGTTAAGCTGATGTCACATGTGGTGAGGAAACAGAATGGTCAAGGGGGATGTTGTGGGCGAACAGTGCCTGGCACTGTTCGCCCGACATTGCTTTAACGCCAAAAAGTCTTGCAAGCATGATTAAACTTATTCAAAACGGCACGATTTCGTCAAAAATTGCGAAGAAAATCTTTAAAGAACTTGTGGAAAAAGGCGGCGATCCGGAACAAATCGTCAAAGACCAAGGGCTTGTGCAAATTTCTGACGAAGCGACGTTGCGCAACATTGTGCTCGAAGTGCTCGATGCGAATCCACAATCGATCGAAGACTTCAAAAACGGAAAAGACCGTGCGATTGGCTTCTTAGTCGGTCAAATTATGAAAGCAACAAAAGGACAAGCCAACCCACCGCTTGTCAATAAGCTATTGCTTGAAGAGATCAATAAACGATAAGGATAAAGCGGCATTGCCTCCCGGACAATGCCGCTTTATTTTTATAGGTGTACAAGCTTTTGTAACGTGCTTTCTACTTTAAATACACGGTTGTTTAATACTTGGATGCTCGATTCGTGGTCGGTGAGGGCAGGGAGTACTTTCTCTTCGAGTATGTTAGTTAAGCGGGTGATGTTTCCTTGCATGTTGTGGACATCGAGTGCGAGTGCATCGTATTTTGCGGCGAGCACCTCTTGACCATGACGAACCGCTTCACAAATCGCCTTCGTTTCGAGCGTTCTTTCGTCGAGTAGTTGCACTTTTTCGTCAAGTGCTTGGACTTTTCCATCAAGTGCTTGGACTTTTCCATCAAGTGCTTGGACTTTTCCATCAAGTGCTTGGACTTGTTGGCGTAAGGAAGACACTTCTTTTTCTAGCACATCCACTCGTTTTTCCAGCGATTCGACTTTTTCGCGGGTTGCTTTGACTTCATGAAGAATTTCATAAAGCAACTGTTCCACCATTTCGTTCACCTCCTTTTCGTTTCCATTTTACACGAATCGACAGCGGATGGCTAGCGAACATTTTCATTTTTTTGGGCGCGATGCCCATGTACGGGGCGAGCACATTTTCCCATTGATGTTTTAGTAGAGAATCGGTACATGATCGATTACAATATATAATAGTAGACGAACGATGGAATAAGGGGAGCGAAAGATGGATACGTCATGGCTAAAGCCGATTACAGAGGCGAAATATTTAGTAGTAGACAACGCGTACCGGTACCGTGCGATTTTGCGCTATTTTTACACACAGCACGAGCGAATGCGCCAATATTTGTTCCCAGAAGAAGTGTACGCTTTTTTAAAACAATTCGATGAATTTCAAGATTATACAGAAGAAGAGCTGCAACAAGACTTAGAGCAGCTCGTGAAATGGAAAAACTTAATTGCTAGGCAAGAAACGGGTCATATTCGGACGATCGAAGAATTTAAGAAGAAACGGTTTCGGTACCAATGCAGCCCGTATACGGTCGAAATCGAACGAATGATTCGCACGCTTGAGCAGCTAGGGGATACGTTTGGCGGCTCGCTCGAAAAAACACGATTTGATCGCCTGTATGCATCACTTGTCCGAATGGAATCGATTATTCACGCTGGATTTGTCGAAAAACGAGAGGAAATGAATCAAGTGTGGGAAGAAACGTTCGATTATTTTAAAAAAATCATTCAAAATTCTGCCGATTACATCGCCTATTTAAACGGAGAAAACATGGAAGAACGAATGATGTCTGATTCGTTTCTCGTGTATAAAGAGCAATTTACCGCCTATTTGCGCGATTTTATCGTCGCATTACAAAAAACATCGATGCAAATTGAAAAACTGCTCGAAGATTTGCCAGACGAGGAAGTGGGGCGTTTTATTGACGAGGTCGTTGCCTACCAATTAGCCATCCCACGCTTTGAAGGCGCAGTTTTTTCGCGTGAACAGCTAACGGAAGAGAAGCTAGACACGTGGCGCAGTTTAAAAGAATGGTTTTTAGGGCGAAACGGACACGAAAGCGAACTGTCGTTTTTACAAAAGCAGACGAACGAAGCCATTCGGCGAATGACGCGCGTCGTCCAGCGGTTAGGAGAGCGCCATCATCATTTTCGCAGCCGAAAGAAAGACTATTTACATTTAGCAAAATGGTTTTCGTCATTGGAAACGGTAGAAGAAGCGCATAAACTGTCAGCGGTTGTATTCGGCTGTTTCCATACAAAACACATCGTTGCCGAAAACGATGCAACGGAGAACATGTACCGCGATATTTGGGAGGAACAGCCGGCAGAATGGCTCGTAAAACCGCGTGTTCGCCACTACCGAGAAAAGAAAAAGCCAGAAGCAATGATCGATAGGCGAAAAGAAAAAGAGGAAACGATGATCGCCTACTTAGTAGCGAAGCAACAAGAAGAAGAGCAGCTGGAACAACTCATAAACGACGGGAAAATCATACTTCGGGAACTCCCGGTCGTTGCTTCGCACATCCGCAAGACGTTGCTCGGATGGATTGCGAAAGCGATGGGGCGAGAAGACCGGATTGTACAAACGGAAAACGGGTGGAAAGTGAAAGTTGTCCAACGTGAAGGAACGATTGTACTGAAAGCAGAAGACGGCACGCTAATGATGCCAAATTACGAAATCCATTTGCTAGATTAGGAGAAGAGAAAGAATGGAAAAAGAGTTTGATGAGAAAGCAAAAGAAGCGTTAACCGCGTTGTTTGAACATTTTTGGATTGTCCGTGAAAAAGAACCGGAACTTTTTCAAAAAATACGCGAACGGGAAAAAGTGCTGAAGCGGTATGTGCAAGAAAAATTCGGCTATCGGTTAATTGTACATCGCTATTTTGCCAAGCTCGAAAAAATACCGGCAGAGCCGGAAGCATGGATGGGAATTGAATCGTTTCAAGAACCGTTGGATTACGCCTTATTTTGTTGTTTGCTTGCGTACTTAGAAGGAAAAGCGGTCGAAGAAAAATTTTTATTGTCTGACGTATGCGAAGAAATAAAAGCGATGTATCCAGGAGAAACGGCGCTTGACTGGACGAATTATCAACATCGGCGCGCCCTTATTCGCGTCTTGAAAACAGCCGAGCAAATTGGGATTGTACATCACGTCGACGGGGAACTCGAGGCGTTTGCGAATCAAGAAGACGGAGAAGCGTTGTATGAAGTCCCTGTATTGTCCCGTTATTTTATGCGCTCGTACCCGAAAGATTTTATTCAATATGAAACGATCGAGCAGCTGCTTGAAGAAGAATGGAAAGCAGCGCCGGACGACTACCGACGCCACTCAATTTATCGGCAGCTCTTTTTATCGCCTGTCGTGTACCGCCGGCAGAAAGACGACCCAAACTTTTATTATTTGCGCAACTTCCGCCATCGGTTGCGTGACGATATCGAGGCACATACCGATTTTCGCTATGAATTATATAAAAACGCAGCGTTGCTGACGATTCCAGAACGGCAACATGTGTATACATTGTTTCCAGACCAAAAAGGGACGTCGGATATCATCCTTCATTTCGCCACTGTCGTACGCGCTCATTTGGACAACTATCCACCGGATGAATACGGACAAATCCACGTGACGATGTCCGATTTTCATCAGTTGCTTCACCAATGCATTGAGCAATTTGGCGAAGGCTGGAGCAAAACGTATCGTGAAATGACGATGGCACAACTCTCGTCTGAGCTGCTCGCTGCTTTAAAAGAATGGAAGATGGCAGAGCATGAACAGGAAACGGGGATGGTCGTGCTTTACCCGCTACTTGGACGGCTTGTCGGTCGATATCCAGACGATTTTATAATGAAAGGAAGAGACGATGATGACGAATAAGTGGGTGCTTCATCGCGCTGGGTTCATCAATTTTTGGTATTACGATGAGCAATATTTTGAGTTTGCGGACGGCAAGCTGCTGCTTCGCGGCACGAACGGCTCTGGCAAATCGGTGACGATGCAAAGCTTGCTTCCTGTCTTGTTGGATGGAAAAAAAACGCCGGACCGGCTCGATCCGTTCGGTTCACGGGCACGGAGAATGGAAGATTACTTGCTTGGCGAAAAGGAAATTGTCGACCGCGATGAGCGGACAGGCTATTTGTTTTTAGAATATAAACGCCAACAGACGGACCAATACGTGACAACGGGCATCGGCTTGCGGGCAAAACGGCAAAAAAATATGGATTTTTGGGGGTTCGTCATTTTTGATAACCGCCGCATCGGCCGTGATTTATTTTTATATAAAACGGAGAAGTCGGCAAGCGGAACAGAAAAAATTCCGCTCACGAAACGCGAATTAGCCAATCTGCTTGGCAACGGCGGAACGGTCGTCGATTCGCAAAAAGAATATATGGAGCTCGTCAATAAACACGTCTTCCGCTTTGAATCGATGGAGGCGTTTCAAGAATTAATTGAGCTATTGATTCAATTGCGCAGTCCGAAGCTATCGAAAGACTTTAAGCCAACCGTTATTTATGAAATTTTAGAAAGCTCGCTTCCGGCGCTGACGGATGAAGAGTTGCGCCATTTATCGGAAACGATTGAAAATATGGACCAAACGAAGCAACAACTTGAGCAGCTCGAGCGGGATGAGCAATCGTTAAAACGGCTTTGTTCCCAATACCGCGCGTATAACGAATATATGATGGCCGAAAAAGCAAGCGAATGGATGAAGGCAGACAAACATGTGAAGCGGCTAGCAGAAGAAGGAAAACAATGGCTTACAGAGGAAGCAGAAAAACAAACGCACCTTGCTGATTTGAGCGAATACATTCAAACGCTTGCGAACGAGCAGGACGTATTGCATCAGCGAGAATTAGAGTTAGCGAGCCATGAAGTGTTTCAAGCAGCGAAACAATACGAGCGCGTCCAGCAAGAAATACGAGACATCCACGAAAAGCAACAAAAACTGTTGCGGCAAGTCGACGAAAAAGAGCAATTGGAACGCCGTTATAAGCGCCAACTAGAAGAAAGCAATGACAAGCGATATGGAACGGAAAAACAGATCAACGAACAGTTAGAGGAGTTACGCCAAGATGCAATAGAAAGTTCATTCCATGCCCATGACCTTAATGAAGCTGATTTTTCCCGCCATAGACAGGCGAATTTTGACTTTACCGTATGGAAGCGCGAGGGACAGGTGTATGTTGAGAAACTAGAACAAGTTCTCACGTTTTGGCGCCGCCATGACGAGATGAAGGCGCGCTATGAAGAGACGAGTAAAGAGGTAGGCGATCTGCAGCGGGAAGTAGACGAATTGCGCCATGAAGAAGCGAAATGGCTGGAAATGCTAGAAACAGAAAAATCCCGTTTCCAACAAGAAGTATTTCATTGGCTGGAACAATGTCGGGACGTTTCGGTACCGGAAGCATCTGTCCAACTGTTTTTACAGCGTCTGCACGAACTATACGAAACGTATCATGTCGACGAAATGAAACAACCGTTTGCGGAGGCGTATTACGAAGCGCTCAATCGAAAAAACGAAGAAAAAATGAAGCAAAGGCATGCGTGCACTTTACTTGAAGAGAAGATTGCCACAAAAGAAGCCGAATGGCAACAATGGAAGACGCAAAAAGACCCAGAGCTAGCGCGCGATGAACAAACGATAGCGGCGCGAGCGGAGTTAAACGAAAAAGGTATTGCCTTCGTGCCGTTTTATGTAGGAGTGGAATTTCAAGACCATGTGCCAGAGCCGCTTCGGGAGCGGATTGAATCCGCGCTATATCACGCTGGGCTGCTCGATGCGTTGATTACGGAAACCGATGTCGAAGTAAGTTGTGACCGAGTGATTGTCCCACGCCCAGTCGAAATGGCGCATACATTAGCAGACTATTTACAGCCGGACGTAGATGAAGAGTGTGGGGTTTCAAAAGCGCGCATCGAAGAAGTGCTCCAGAGCATCGTTCTTGCCGATGGAGAAATGGACGGAGCGTTTGTGCTCAATGAAGCGGGCTATTATACGCTCGGATTAGTCAAAGGGCACGCACCGATGCGGGAAAAAGCGCTGTTTATTGGGCGGACTGCCCGCAAGCGCTGGCGGTTAGAAAAAATCGCTGCACTCGAAGCGGAATTAATTGAGCTTCGTGCTCATCTGCACGAGCAAACTGAAATGCTCAAGCAGCTCGATCAGGCAATTGAGCAAATGAAAAGCTGGTTTCGCGCCTTTCCAACCGACCGCGACATGCGTGCGGCTTTTGAAGAACGGGAGAAAACGAAGCGGCACATTATAAGCAAGCAACAAGAATGGGAGCGGAAAAACGAGAAGCTTGCCCAACTAGCCCGCGACTGGCAACAAGCAAAACAAACGTTGCGTGAACAAACAGAAGGGCTCGATTTAGAATTTTCCAAAGACGGATATGAACAGGCGCTTCTCTTTATGAAATCGTATATGCGGCGTCTGCATGAACTTGAGCTTACCCATCAAGCACTTACTCATGTGCTCGACACCATTGATCGTCTCACGGAGCAGTTAGAAACGTTGCAGCAAGAAATCGATGAAACAAAAGGCGAACGAAATGTGCTAGCGAAAGAGCAGCAAAAACTAGATTTGAAGCGACAAGAAATCGAACGGACGCTACAACTAATGGGCGCAGAAGAAATTCAAGCAGAAATTCAGCGCGTTCGCGACCGATTGGCGTTTTTGCAGCAGGAAATGCCAGCGAAACTGAACGAGCGTATCGCGCTAGAGCATGAGCTAAAAGCTATTGGCGAAAAATGCGAACAGTTGGTGGTGAAAGAAGCGTTCGCTAAGCGGTTAGCGGAGGCGTGGAAGCGGTCGTTTGAGCGAGAGGTCGCCCTTGAACTTGTTGACCTGCATGCCCATGATACGTTCGAACAGG
This sequence comes from Anoxybacillus sp. J5B_2022, assembly GCF_026847645.1. GTDB lineage: Bacteria > Bacillota > Bacilli > Bacillales > Anoxybacillaceae > Anoxybacteroides. Next base: position 13,064 of record NZ_JAPSMC010000025.1, on the reverse strand, counting down.
CGAAAGAGGCGATTCAGCGATATGGGGCGCTGTTAAAAGAAACGAGAACGTCGCTTGTGAATCGGTTAAATAGCGTCTTTTTCCAAGAATCAGCCAATTTAACAGAATACCGGCTCAACCAAGAACCGGTTGTGGCGGAGGAAACAAATCCGTTTACTGATATCGAGCTAGACGAAGAAATGGAATTAAAAGTCGCTGGATGGAGAGAAAAACAAGACCGTATCGTGCTTTTGCTTGATTATAAAGGGCAGCGCGTATCGCCGTTTTACGTATGGAACGAAATCGAGCACGACATTTTCTTGCAGCGCGAATATATGAAAGAGCAAGACCGCGAATTGTATGAAGAAATTATTTTAAAAACAATCGGGCGGATTTTGCGCAGCCGTATCCAACGGGCGGAACGTTGGGTAAAAGATATGAATGAGTTGATGCAACAGCTCGATACGTCTTCCGGCCTTGTGTTGTTCATTCAATGGAAGCCGCGCACAGCGGAAACAGAAGAGGAGATGGATACGAAAGAGCTTGTCGAGTTGTTGCGAATGAACTCGCGGCTATTGAAAGAGGAAGATTTGCAGCGGGTGACGAAACATTTCCGCTCAAAAATTAACCGTGCACGCGAGTTGTTAGAAGAGCGCGGTCAAGGCAATACGTTGCACCAAATTATTAAAGAAGTGTTGGACTATCGGAAGTGGTTTTCATTTACGCTTTATTACCAAAAGACGAACGAACCGAAACGGGAGTTGACGAACCAACGTTTCTATCAATTTAGCGGCGGGGAGAAAGCGATGGCGATGTATATTCCGTTATTTGCCGCGACGTATTCGCGCTATCAAGAAGCGGCAGAAGATGCACCGTACATTATTTCGCTTGATGAAGCGTTCGCGGGGGTAGACGAAAATAATATTCGCAACATGTTCGGGCTTGTCGAACAACTTGGGTTTAATTATGTGATGAACTCGCAGGCGCTTTGGGGCGATTACGATACAGTTCCGGCGCTATCGATTTGTGAACTCGTTCGTCCGAAAAACGCTTCGTTCGTGACGGTCATTCGCTATTATTGGAACGGAAAAGTAAAGCAGCTTGTCACCGAGGATGAACTAGCAAGAAAGGGTGAGCTCATTGAGCCGATTAGATGAGGCGGTGCAATTTTTTCGCGGTGAACGTTCGTTTCACCGCCTTTTTTGCGAAATGAAAAAGAAATACGAATCGCTTGGCCGCATTGGCGGTACGATTTCGCTTTATGACTTTTCCAGTGAGGAAAAGGAAGCGATTGATTCATTTTTTGGCAAAGAAATGAGTCGCGTATCGCTCGCCGCTTTTGAAAAACAGCTCCAAAATACACGGTTTGCCGGCATTTCTCTTGTCGAGCTGCTGTCGCATTATTTTGGCGAACCGCTTGTGACGAAAAAAGAGCAACAACGAGAAATAGAGCGGGAAAAAGAAGCATACTTTGCGCGGCTTATGAATACGTATCGAGCACAGCGCGATTGGCTGATGGCGGTTGAGAAGCAGCGGTTTGTGCAATTAACTTATCAGCAAAATCCTCAAGCGCTAGAAACAGCAATTTCCGTCGTTTGCCGCGCGCTTGAACAGCTTCCGTCCACGTACGTGCGTCTACCAGTGTTTGCGCAACAAGTGGCGAACGACCCGCATGTGTTTGATTTGCATACGCTTGCGGGGAAGTTATTGCTTTCGGCGCTGCAATTTTACGCGGAAAAAGATTACGACATATCATCGGTCGAAGAGGTGAACGAATTATTGCAGTCGTATCGGCTGTTGCGGGAAGATGTGCTGAACTTTGTCACGTGCGCCGGCGTGATGGCAGAAACAGAGAGCGGACGCCATCTTGTATGGGCCGCTGCGTGTGAAACGAACACCGCGCTTAACATACCGCTTCGGGAAGTAATGCCATTGACACGGGCGTATCCGTCCATTGGCAACACCGTCTTTGTCGTCGAAAATGCGGGCGTGTTTTCGACGCTATTAGATACGAACGTGCCGCTCATTAGCACAAACGGTCAGCTCAATTTAGCGACGATGTGGCTGCTTGATTTGCTTGTAAAAGAAGGAGTCATTCTTTATTATTCGGGCGATTTTGACCCAGAAGGATTAAAAATGGCTCAGCGCCTTGTCGAGCGGTACGGGCAATCGGTGCGGCTTTGGCATTACAACCGTGCCGATTATTTAGTAACAAAACCGACCGTTCCGTTGCCGGACGAGCGCTTAGCGAAATTGCAATCGGTCACGCTTCGTGACTTGCAGCCAGTAAAACAAGAAATGTTGCGGCGGAAAAAAGCGGGATATCAAGAGGCGATTGTGGAAGCGTTGAGGAGGGAGGTGGAGGGAGATGTTGATTTTATTTGAATTGTTGATTTTGTTGGAGTTTTGGTAGTAAAATAATTTTAACAGGAGGTGGGAAAAGTGACACGTGCCATCGACCGAGAGCAAGAACATATGTGGGATAGTGTGTACATTCTTTCGCAAATTAATAGTGAAAAGGCGAAAGCTGTATTTAAAGCAGCAATTGAAAAATCTTTTTGGCAACTAGGGATTACGCTCCCTGTTTTTTCAACCATTCGCTTTTCATTGCCAAATGAGGAGCACCTTTCCTTGCTTCGGGACATCGAAAAGAAAATGCGAGAGGCTTATACAACGAAAGAACAGGAGAAGGCGTATGAATATTTAGTGGATTATATTGAACAGCTGTCCGAAATAGCGGAAGGTGATTCACTGACTGTTCGCAAAAAATTGCTTGTTTCCCTGTTAAATGAAAGTGCTAAATTAAACAATAAAGTAAAAAACTACCATCTACCAACCTCTATCGTTTCATTTCCATCTAGACAGACTGCTATTGCTTATTACACGACGACTGAAGTGGCGAAAAAGCTCGGGTTAAGTGACCAAACGATTCGACGAATGTGTGAAATTGGAAAATTCCCAGGAGCATATAAAACAGATGGCGGTCATTGGAGAATTCCACAAGACATTTTTGTTACAACGCCGGAACAAGATGACCGTGCAGAGCAAGTCCTACACCAAATCGATAGAAAGAATCAAGAGGCAGGGGATGTAGATGAATTTAATCTATGATTCCCTGCGTCCCCCCTAAAGTATTGATCGACACGACCGTTTTATGCGGTGCGCTGCGAGTCGATGGAATCAACCGAAAGATTCTTAAAGCTGCTCGTTTCCCACATTTCTTTCAGCCAGTCATATCACGTGTTTGTTTATTTGAGTTTGTTAGAAATGCTTTCCAAGGACTTGGAAAAGGAGATAAGATGGTTATATACACTCTGCAAGAAATCGAAGCATTTTTAAACGAATTTTTATGTCCAATCTTTCGGTACTATACAAACCTTCCTGTCAATAGCTTAGTTGGTCGGTATAGTGTTGAAACAATCATGCGAGAGAATCGTCCGATTGGAGAAGTATTGGTCGAGTTAAGCGGATGTGATCACGAAACTGCTAAGCAGATTATTACTTCGCAAGAAATGTCTGAGCCACTTTATCGTTTTGATCAAGAAGACTTTCATGTTTGGATAACAGCTATTCAAGAGGAATGTGATTACATACTTACGACCAATTATCGGCGATTTCCAGCCCAGATTGGATCGATTAAGCGCATTCATCCGAGGGAGTTTTATAGGTATTTATCTGATATGGAATATGTATTTAAAGAGAGGGAAAGCGATGAATGACATTCTGCAAAAACAGAAGCGGTATTTTCGCACAGGGGCAACGCTTTCGTTGTCTTTTCGGCTTGCGCAGCTTGCTCGTTTGAAAGAAACGATTCAAGCACATGAACAAACGATTATTGATACATTGGCGAAAGAGCTGAATAAATCACCATTTGAAGCATATACGACAGAAATCGGGATCGTGTATGAAGAAATCCATTTTATCACGAAGCGGCTTGCTCGATGGATGAAGCCGAAGCGCGTACCGACGCCGTTGACGCACTTTGGCTCAAAAAGCTACGTATATCCAGAGCCATACGGAGTAAGCCTCATTATTGCGCCATGGAACTATCCGTTTCAGCTCGCGATTAGTCCGCTTATTGGCGCGATTGCGGCAGGAAATTGTGCAGTAGTGAAACCGTCTGAATATACGCCAGCGATGTCAACGCTGTTGAAAACAATCGTTGCCGAGGCGTTTCCGGAAGAGTATGTTACTGTCGTTGAAGGCGGGGGTGATGTAAGCCAAGAGCTACTTAGCTTGCGCTTTGACCATATTTTTTTCACCGGAAGCGTACCGGTCGGAAAAATCGTCATGGCGGCGGCTGCGAAACACCTTATTCCTGTCACATTAGAACTCGGTGGAAAAAGCCCAGCGATTGTCGATCAGTCTGCCCATCTCGAATTAGCCGCGAAACGAATCATTTGGGGCAAGTTTTTAAATGCTGGACAAACGTGCATTGCCCCTGATTACGTCCTTGTACACGAAGCGGTGAAGCAGCCGTTGTTTGAAAAAATGAAGCGATATATGGATGAACTGTACGGCAATCACGATACATACGGTCGTATTGTGAGCGAACGGCATGCAGAACGACTTGTTCGTTTTTTAGTAAATGGTACGGTGATACACGGTGGAAACTATGACATCAAACAGCGGTGGATTGAGCCGACGCTACTAGATGATGTAACGTGGGACGATGCCATCATGCAAGAAGAAATTTTCGGTCCTCTCTTACCTATTCTTACGTTCCAAACGATTGAGGAAGTGATTCACACAGTGCAAGCGAACGAAAAACCGCTCGCCCTTTATTTGTTTGCAGAAGACAAGCACATCGAGCAACAAGTGCTGGCACAAGTGAGCTTTGGCGGCGGCTGCATCAACGACACCATCATGCACATCGCCAACCCCCATTTGCCGTTTGGCGGCGTCGGACAAAGCGGAATCGGCGCTTACCACGGCAAGGCAAGCTTCGATGCCTTCTCACACTACAAAAGCGTCGTCAAACAAACAACAACTTTCGACATCCCAATTCGCTACCCGAACTTCCCAAATGCGCTCAAGTGGGTGCGGAAGTTGATGGGATAAGGAGATGCTGTTATTGGAGATTCTGTTTTAAAGAAGAATCAGAAACAATTTTTTGCATCAAATTTGGGAGTGTGGTATGCTTGTTCATAGAGAGCACCTCCTGAGTTTGTTTGTGTAGCCACTTACATTCTACAGGAAAGGTGCTCTTTTTTCTATGATGTTTATAGATATTATTGGGTAATCAACACGCCTGTTTTTATAACACGCTTTACTGATGCTTGTGAGGAAGAATCAGCAAATCAGTGGTTTTTTCACGTTCTTGTTCAGGAAAAAGTATCATTCGTCAAGTACATATTGTGGTGATGAATCTTTTTTTGTTTGTATGTAAATTTATGTTAGTGAATTTACTCATCTACAGTTATTTTATAAAATACCTGCTTTTATTATACAAATGATACGTCATGTTTGGCAACATAAGAGTAATAGTTCACAATTAGTGTCGACTTCCGCGGTTTGATCCTATTGATGACCGCTGTTAGTTGTTTGAAAAATTTTTTATCTGCAAAAACTCCCCATTGCACTCCCTTTTCCTACGTGTTCTAATAGAAATGATAAGAAAATTCGGAGTTTATTTTGTGTGTAACGGAGGGTTTGGGTTGGAACAGGAGATAATCATCCGCTTCGAGGGTGTGACGAAGCAGTATGATGGGCTTGTGGTGTTGGATGATGTGAGTTTTGAAATGGAGAAGGGGAAGTTTTATACGTTGCTTGGACCGTCGGGGTGCGGGAAGACGACGATTTTGCGCTTGATTGCTGGATTTACCGAGCCAACGACGGGGACGATTTATTTTCATGGGCAGCCGGTGAATCACGTACCAGCGAATAAGCGCCAAGTGAATACAGTGTTTCAAGACTATGCGTTGTTTCCGCATTTGGACGTGTTTGAAAACGTCGCGTTTGGCTTGCGGGTGAAGAAGATGAAGGAAGCCGATATTCGCGACAAAGTTGCGGAGGCGCTTCATTTTGTCAACTTGCAAGGATACGAAAATCGGAGAATTCAAGAAATGTCCGGTGGGCAAAGGCAGCGGGTGGCGATTGCGCGCGCGATTGTTAATGAACCAGAAGTGTTACTTCTAGACGAACCGCTTTCCGCACTCGATTTAAAGCTGCGCACGGAAATGCAATATGAGTTGCGCGAGCTGCAGCGCCGGCTTGGTATTACGTTTATTTTTGTGACACATGACCAAGAAGAAGCGCTGGCGATGTCCGATCAAATTTTTGTTTTGAATAAAGGAAAAATCGAGCAAAGCGGTACGCCGAAAGACATTTATGATGAGCCGGTCAACCGGTTTGTCGCTGACTTTATCGGCGAGTCGAACATTTTATCCGGCCGGATGGTGAAAGACTACCTTGTCGAGTTTGCCGGCAAACAATTTGAATGCGTGGACTACGGATTTCAGCCAAATGAGCGGGTCGATATCGTCATCCGTCCAGAAGATTTAGAAATTACGACGAAAGACCGCGGCAAACTGCGCGTGCGCGTCGATTCGCAGCTATTCCGCGGGGTACATTACGAAATTTGCGGTTATGATGAAAACGGCAACGAATGGCTTGTCCACTCGACGAAAAAAGCGGAAGTAGGGGAGGAAATCGGGCTTTATTTTGAAGCAGAAGCAATTCATGTCATGCGCGTAAAGGAAGAGGATGCCGATGAATAGCGTGCGCAACGTTTATTTATTCCCGTATGTAGTATGGATTGTTTTATGCGTCGTCGCACCGATCGCGTTGATCGTATATGATTCATTTTTCGATATCGAAGGGCATTGGACGTTAGAAAACTATGAAAAATTTTTTACGCCTGTGTACTTAAAAATGACACTTAGTTCATTTTGGTATGCGTTTTTAATTACGTTGTTTTCGCTCCTTATCGCCTACCCGACGGCGTATTTGTTGACGAAAACAAAGCATAAGCAATTATGGCTGTTAATGATCATTTTGCCGACATGGGTGAACTTATTGTTAAAGGTGTATGCGTTTTTAGGCATTTTTGGCACGTTTGGGCTGGCAAATGCAGTGTTAAACGCGATTGGCGTTGGCACAAAACAACTATTATTCACCGACTTTAGTTTCGTATTTGTGTCCGTATATATTTTTATTCCGTTTATGGTGTTGCCGATTTTTAATGCGCTGGAAGAATTGAATCCGTCGCTTGTCGATGCGGCGCGCGACTTGGGCGCTTCCGCGTGGACGACGTTTCGGCGCGTTGTGTTTCCGCTGACGCTCGATGGCGTAAAAGCAGGCTGCCAAGCCGTCTTTATCCCAGCGCTGTCGCTCTTTATGATTACGCGCTTAATTGCTGGTAACCGCGTTATAACGCTCGGGACTGCCATCGAAGAGCATTTCCTCGTCACGCAAGATTGGGGAATGGGGGCGACGATTGCGGTATTTTTAATTATGATTATGGCGTTCGTTGTCGTGCTGACGGGGAATCGGAGGTGATACGAATGCGGCGGCTGACATGGGGAAACGCATATTTACTCATCGTCTTTATCATCTTGTACACGCCGATTGTTTATTTGCTTGTGTATTCGTTCAACAGTGGCGGGACGATGCACCATTTTCAAGGGTTTACGCTCGAATGGTATAAAGAAGTGTTTCAAGATACTCGCCTGCTTATGATCGTTTTAAATACACTCATCGTTGCTTTATTGTCTGCGCTTATTTCCACCGTTTTAGGTGTTATCGGCGCGCTCGCGATTTATTATGTAAAAAGCCGGCAAGTCAAAAATACGCTTTTGACGTTCAATAATGTGCTGATTGTAAGCCCAGACGTGATTATCGGGGCGTCGTTTTTAATTTTGTTTACCCTTGCTGGGATTAAGCTCGGCTTTGTTTCGGTGCTATTGTCGCATATCGCCTTTAGTGTGCCGATTGTTGTATTAATGGTATTGCCGAAGCTGCAGGAAATGAGCCCGACGTGGATCGATGCGGCGCGCGACTTAGGAGCGAACGAGTGGCACATATTGACGAAAGTGATTTTGCCGTTTATCACGCCGGGCATTTTTGCTGGATTTTTTATGGCGCTTACGTATTCACTCGATGATTTTGCGGTGACGTTTTTTGTGACCGGAAACGGTTTTTCGACATTGTCGGTCGAAATTTACTCGCGGGCGCGGCAAGGGATTTCCCTATCGATTAATGCGTTGTCGACATTACTATTTTTGCTTACGATTTTTCTTGTCGCCGGCTATTATTGGATAAGCCAAAAAGGCAGTCGTTTGTATGGGATGTGGAAAAAATGAGAAAGCTTGTGCAATCGTTTATCGCAGTGTTGCTTCTTTCGCTTTTGCTTTTATACGTGTCCAACCGTCTGAATGAAGCAGAAGGGTATGCAGGGGACAATACATTAATTGTCTACAACTGGGGCGATTATATTGACTCTGAGCTTATTACGATGTTTGAAAAACAAACGGGGTTAAAAGTCATTTACCAAACGTTTGATTCGAACGAAGCGATGATGGCGAAAATCGCGCAAGGGGGAACGACGTTTGACGTCGCGGTGCCGTCGGAGTACGCCGTCAGCAAAATGAAAGAAGAAGGTCTGCTTCTCCCATTAGACCATAAGAAGCTGCCAAACTTAAAATACATCGACCCACGCTTTTTAAACTTATCGTTTGACCCGAATAATCGCTATTCTGTTCCGTATTTTTGGGGAACGGTCGGCATCGTTTATAACCGCGACATGCTTGGCGGCAAAAAAATTACGAGCTGGAACGACTTATGGGACAAAGATTTGCGCAATCAAATTTTGCTTGTCGATGGGGCGCGCGAAGTGATGGGCATGGCGTTAAACAGCCTTCATTATTCGTTAAATGATACGAATAAGGCGCATCTTGAGGAAGCGAAGCGGAAATTGGATGCCCTTACGCCGAATGTGAAAGCGATTGTCGGCGATGAGATTAAAATGTTGATTGCGAACGAAGAGGCAGCGGTCGGTGTCGTCTGGTCGGGAGATGCCGCAGAAATGATTGCCGAAAACGATAAGCTCGATTACGTCGTGCCGAAAGAAGGATCGAACTTATGGTTTGACAATATGGTCATTCCAAAAACGGCGAAAAATATTGACGGTGCGCACCAATTTATTAACTTCATGCTCGATCCGAAGCATGCCGCGCAAAATGCAGAATATGTCGGCTATTCCACGCCAAACAAAAAGGCGCTTGAGTATTTGCCGAAAGAGATCGTGGACGACAAACGTTTTTACCCGGACTTCGACTCCATCGAACATTTGGAGGTATATGAAAACTTAGGAAAACGAATGCTTGCTTATTATAATGAACTGTTCCTTGAGTTTAAAATGCATCGGAAATAAAACACATCCCCCTTGCTTAACACAAGGGGGTCATCTATATGAGAAAGGGGGAATGATGTTTATTCGGCTGCTTTCAATTTCGCTAATTCTTTTTCGACTTCTTCTTCGAGAATTGGCGGTGTAACGGCGCGTTGTGATTCATATACATAGCTGCTTGCTTTTGCTTCTGCTTCTAGGGCGAAAACGCGCTCTTCCATACGGGCAAAGCCTTTGAGCGCATGGTCTGGACGGAAAGAGACAAGCGCTTGGTTGATCGTTTGGATCGCTTTTGCCATATTCGCGCGGGCGATTAAATCAAGCTGCTTCACTTTCAACTCTTCATATGTTTCTTTTAATTTTTTAATTTGTTCTTTTAAGTATGTCGTTTTTTCAGTTAATGTGGTATACTGCTGCTTGTATGCATCAAGCTTTTTCTCATACATCAATTTTTCTTGCAAGGCCATTTTTGCGATGGCCTCTTCGTTTTTTTCCACCGCGAGCTTCGCTTGGCGTGCCCGCTTTTCGATCATTTCTTCCGCGTGCTGAATCAAACGCTCATAGCGGTGTTCGACGACAAATTGTTGGGCGAGCGCTTGTTGCGCTTTCTCAAGCTGTTCTTCTAATTCCCGAAGGTATTGTTTTGTCATGCTAATTGGGTCTTCACATTTGTCGATCAAGCTATGCAAGTCCGCAAGAACGACATTTTTGATACGTTTAAAAAGTCCCATTTATTTTTCCTCCTTTTGGATATTTTTTTCCCATTCGTCTAAAAAGTCACTAGTTTGTGCAGTCGGCACGGTAAACGGTACAACGTCTTCGTTGAACACGTGAGTCGTTGGTTGGCGTTTTTTATACATCACATACGCCACGAACAACGCCAACGGAATGAGCAACACTTTTGGCAGAAGGGCAACGATCCCGATTCCCATTAGCGCTATTCCTGCCCATTTCCAACCGGAGCGTTTTGATGTTTTCCAGATGATCCAGCCGATTGCGATCATCGCCAATTGGAAAAGAAGCGCGAGGACACCGAATAGCATCCAGCCGCCAGCCATCATGCCGCCACGCATTCCGTGATGGAAAGCAAAGTTGCGATGTTCGCCTAATTCACCACGGTGGAGCATGCTAGGTTGTCCATCGAACGCTTGAAAATGGCGCGGCCCGTCCATCATCATCCCGTGCATTCGTTCGCCAAACCCAACGTTCATGAACAACGCCAATCCACCTAACGTCACCGCTGCGAGCAACAACCAAAGCAACACCTTTCTCTTTTTCATCCTTTCACCTCCTTTGCTTGTCTACATGTTGTATTGTAGAAAAGAAAAGAGAAAATTAGGTGAAAAAGAGAAGGGGATAAAAAATTTGGTTCATCACCACAACATGTACTTGACAAGCGGGGGATTTTCTTGAGCCGCCGTGTACGAAAAATCTGATTTACTGATTTTTCCTTATAAGTACAGAGAAGGCGTGTTCTGAAATAGTCAAGTACAACTTTCGGTGAAGAGCCAAAAATTTTTTTGGTCAAAAAGAAAAAGAGCTTTTCGCAATCGAAAAGCCCCTTTAAAAAGGAATTTTCACAATAAACTCCGTTCCTTTGGCGACTTCGCTTTGAACGTGGATCGTTCCTTGATGGGCATCGACGATCCATTTGGCGATCGACAATCCGAGTCCGTGTCCGCCGTGCTGGCGCGTTCGCGCTTTATCGGCACGGTAGAAGCGGTCGAAAATGCGGCCGATGTCTTCCGGCGCGATGCCGATGCCGGTGTCTTTTACAGAGATTACTAATAGCTGGTGTTGCTTATATAGCTCGACCCGAAGCGAAAGCGACACGTGTCCGCCGTTTGGCGTGTACTTAATCGCGTTGTCTAGCAAAATGTATAGAAGCTGCGTCAATTTATCGGCATCGCCAGAGCCGACGACAGACTCTGGGCTATCGAAATGCAAATGAATGTCTTTTTTGTCGGCTAGTTCTTTTAACACTTGGATGGTTCGTTCGGCATGCGGACGGAAATCAAACGGCTCTTTCACAATTTCTAAAAAAGCATGTTCTGAATCCGAGCGGGCGAGCGTTAATAAATCGTTAATGAGCTTCGTCATTCGCTTCACTTCTTCGCGCAGCCGGTGCATCACTTTTTGGCTAAATTCGCTCACTTTTACTTCCTCATCCATCTCGAGCGCTTCTACGGAAGAGAAGATGACACTTAACGGCGTTCTTAGTTCATGCGAAGCGTTGGCGACAAATTCGCGCTGGCGGTTATACGCTTCTTGAATGGGAACAAGCGCCCGTTTTGACATAAAATGACTTAGCAAAACCGCAACGCCAATAAATAAGACGGCAAGCCCGATAAATATCATCCATAGCCACTTAAACAACCGCGAAAACGTCGTTGTGTCCATCCCAACATATAGCACACCAACAAGTTGGTTATGGACGATAATCGGCCGAGCAGCGGCTAAAAGCCTTAGTTCAAGCGAGCGAAACCGCGAAAATTCGTGTTGGCGGGACGGCAGGCTGACGTCAATGTATTTTAACTCTTTTTCGTTCGGCGTCCACTCTTGTAGCGCGGCTAAAAGCGCCGGTCTTACCCCTCTGTTCACCTCATCGCCCATTATAAGCTCTCCCCTTGGATTAACCACATAGAAAAAAAACTGATCTTCGCTTAAAAAAACAACGTTTTGGTTATCCAGAAAATCGAGCAACGTCTGCTGGGCTAAAATATCTTCAATCGCTTTTCTTTCTTGATCGGCAAGGCTATTCACTCGCCGTTCTTGATCGTGTGTAATAATTATATAAAGAAGCGAATAAACAATGACAATAAAAAGCGTCAAAAACACCATCAGCATTCCGCTATACAGCGCGGTGAGCCGAAACTGCGTCAGGCGGAACATATCTTGACTGTTTTTGCGCCAAAACGCCAGAATGTTAGTCTTCAATTTTATACCCCACCCCGCGTACAGTCTGAATGATGTCCTCATCAAGCTTTTTCCGTAGCAGCTTAACAGTCGCATCAATCGTTTTCATCGACACGTCCGCATCATAGCCCCAAATACGGTCAAGGAGCGTTTCCCGCGTCAATACGCGCCCTTTATTTTGCAATAACAAATCCAGCAGCTGGAATTCGCGCGGCGTGAGGAAAATTTCTTGATCGCCACGATGGAGCGTATGGCTCGTCCGATTTAAGACAAAATCTTTAAAGCGGACGATTTCTTCTTGAATCGGCACAAACGTGCGACGGGACAACGCTTTTAACCGCGCGACAAGCTCATCGATTTCAAACGGTTTGATGAGATAATCATCCGCCCCTGCCTCAAGCCCTTGAACGCGGTCTTGTACCGCATCTTTCGCCGTCAGCATTAAAATCGCTCCCGAGTACCCTTTCTTGCGCAGACGTTTGCAAATTTCGACCCCATCTCCGTTCGGCAACATCCAATCTAAAATGATGACATCGTAAAAGGAAGCAAGCGCATATTCGTACGCATCTTCCCCTTCTTGCACCCAATCGACTTTATCGGCCCCTTTTTTCTTTAACATATGAACGATCAATTCTCCTAAATAAAGATCATCTTCGGCCAAAAGCAGCTTCATCTTATCTCCCTTCTTTCCCTGCACATTTCTATTCAAATCATACCAAATGTTGATGAAAAAAAAGTGAAAACTTTGTACAATAAAAGAAAATACATTTTTTATCAGAAGAAAGAAAAATGTCAACTACCCACCACTTAAAGCCTTGGT
>NZ_JAPSMC010000024.1 GCF_026847645.1 Anoxybacillus sp. J5B_2022 | reverse complement strand
TAATTATTTTTATTTATTTGGTTAATTTTATTATCCATACCCCGTTCCAAAATCATCAATACTAATCGTGACGCCGACCGATTTCAGCCGCTTCAAAATCGGAATCGCTTTTTCCGTGTCCATCGTCATTCGTTCTGTAATTTCTACATCGAGGCAATGCGGCGGCAAGTTCGTTTTTTCTAGTATTTTTACAATTTTCTGCACAAGCCGCCTGCTTTCAAATTCATACGGTGATAAATTCACAGAGACCGATAAAAATGGATATTGATCTAAAAGTTGCTTCGTTTGGCGGCATGCCGTTTCCATCACCCATTCATTAATCGGAATGATCAGCCCTGTTTCTTCAGCAATCGGAATGAATTTGTTTGGGGAAATCATTCCTCTTTCTGGATGGTTCCAGCGAATGAGTGCCTCCATGCCGACGACCTGCCCTGTCGTTAGCTGAATTTGCGGCTGGTAGTAAAGCTCAAATTCCTCTGACTCGAGCGCCTTCCGCAATTCCCGCTCCATCTGGATTTTTTCATGAATCGTCCGATTCATTTGCTTTTCAAAGAAGCGAAATTGGCTAATCGCTTTTTTCGAAAGTTCGTATCTAGCAATATCGGCTTTGCGAATTAACGTCTTGCTGTCATCACCGTCTTTCGGATAGATGCTGATTCCCATTTTCAATGTCATAAAAAACTCTTGTTCGTTCACAATGATCGGGTCTTCCATCGTTTCCATCATCTGATAGGCAAGTTCTTTTACTTGCTCTTCTTTTTCGACATGCGGCAATACTAAGACAAATTCATTACCTCCCCAGCGACCTAACACACCTTCTTCGCTAATAACCTTGCGAATTTGCGCCGCCGTTGCCAATAGCACTTGGTCACCAATAGAATACCCATACAAATCGTTGACAATCTTTAATCCTTTCATTTCCATAAATAACACAGCTACTTTCGTGTTGCGGCTTCGTGCGATCTCTATTTTTTCCGTCAGCATCCGATGGAGCAGTTCTTTATTTGGTAACCCTGTTAAGTCATCATGAAAAGCGATATAACGCATTGTTTCTTCCTGTTTCTTCCTGTTTTTTCCGATCGGTAATATCACGAATCGCCGTTACGCTCACCTTTTTCGCATAATAATCGTATTCTCGGCGAAAAATTTCCGCCGGAAAAACAGTTCCGTCTTTTTTCCGCAAATACATTTCACTCATATCTTCTTCACCAAGAAATGTTTTTAAATCTTGTAACGAAGCAGGAGCAACAAGTTTTTGGATCGGCATATGAATCAATTCATCCGCCGTATAGCCAAACAACCGACACGCCGCCTCGTTCACTTCTAATACTTTTCCTTCCGAATGAATAATGATCCCTTCCATTGATACTTCCGATAAACGCTTAAACCGATGTTGGCTAATCTCCAATTCTTCCCTGTATTTTTTAAACAACAACTTTTCTAACCGGATATATACAAGCAATAAATAAAGAATATAACTTACAAGAAACACAAGAAAAATAACCACCATTCCTTTATTGCGTTCACGCTTAATCTGTGCTTTATATTCGTTTGCATTATAATCGATACCAAATACCGCGTTGACTTTTCCGTTTTTATCGAATATCGGATAAAAGGCGCTAATGCTTTCTCCCCATTGATCCGAAGTCGGCTCTTTTTCCATGCTGAATTTTCCTTGAAACGCCCGCTCTAATTCTGGGATGTGCTCTTTATACACTGTTCCGATCGGTACAATTTGTTCTTTTTTTCCATCAATTTTTCCGTTACGATTGTAATCTGTTGCTAGTGCGACGACAAAATAATTGTTCCCATCTTTACTTTTTTTCAATGTATATATGCTGAGCACTTCCGGATGTTCATGCTGCCAGCGGGTCATCGCACGCAAAATGCGAATATACGTTTCATCAGTTTCGCTTGTCGCATCATTAAGCAAATGATGGTTCATTTGCGATAACTCCGACGCAAATACTCTTGTAAAATACTTCGAAAATCGTTCATATTCTTGATGTTTAACTTGCTCCAAATAGCTAACGTACCAAAATCCACCTAGTAATAGCAAAAAAACAAAGATATAAAAAGCCGTCGTCAATCGCTGCGCGATTTGAAACAACGACATCTTTAATTTCGCTTGAATGAGCCGGTTCATTTGATGCTGCACAAACATGATGGTTAGCAGAATAACAAGTATAAGTATCATATATTCGATCGTTTTAGATAACATAGCGCTCACCATGAGTTTTTATTATTATTATAAACTGAATGATAGGCAGACTTCTCCGTTCATCTGCCCTATTTCTTCGACATACTTCGACATACTCCACTTTATTATAACGAATTTTTTGTCGAAAAATCATGTTAATTTTATCGAAAGAAATGCATGTTTTAGTACCAAGTCATAATCCCTTATCATGAAATGTTGTAACCTCTCTGTAATATTATTTAATTCAACTGTAACAACATTTCGACAATATTTTTGCTATACTAGATTTCGTGAATGGGAAATGGGAACTCGGCGTTGGAGGTTTAGAGAAAATGAGAAAAGCAGCTACTATTACTCTTCTATCATGTGTGCTCCTATTTAGTTCTCTTTTTGTCAACGCTTTCAAAGCAGAAGCAGCTATTGACCCACAACGAGTGATTGCAGAAGCGAAAAAATTTATCGGAATCCCATATAAATTTGGCGGTACTACTCCAAAAGGGTTTGACTGTTCTGGTTTTGTTTATTATACACATAAAAGAATAGGAAAAACGCTTCCTCGTTCTTCGACCTTAATGTATCAAAAAGGAAAAACTGTACATAAATCCAGCCTACGTCCGGGTGATTTATTATTTTTCAGTACATACAAAAAAGGTGCTTCGCATGTAGCCATTTATATTGGCAATAGTCTTATGATTCATGCCACTTCAAAAGGCGTTAAAATCGATAACTTAAACAGCGCTTACTGGAAGTCAAAATTTGTTGGTGCTAAACGGATTTAAGCAAAACTCTCTCTTTGGAATGAAGCCCGTCATTATAAGCCGTTCAAAATATAGAGAAAAAAATGGCCCTCCGCATTTCGGAGGGCCAATCTATTTCACAGGGGATCGGGGGAATACCTAGCATCATTATGCCCACTTCCCTTCTCTTTATACATTAATGAGAAAAAATTTTTATGACGTTTTTCGCACACTCTCATTCATTGGCTTTTCTCTTTCTTCCAACAAACCACTTTCTACGGCGGCTTCTAGCAAAAACTCTACAATGTGTACGGCACGAACTTGTCCCGCAAGCCCTTCTCTTTCAATCCCTAGCTTCATTTGCAACAAACATCCGGGATTAGCTGTCACAATCGTTGTCGCTTTTGTTTGTTTCGCTTGCGTCATTTTATAATCAAGAATTTGCATCGACATTTCCGGTTCCACAATATTATAAATACCAGCCGAACCACAACAACGATCGGCGTCTTTCATCTCGCGAAATTCCGCTCCCTCTATTGCTTGCAACAACAGTCTTGGAGCATTGGCTACTTTCATCACATTGCGCAAATGACAAGAATCTTGATATGTCACAACTTGCGGTTTTACTTTTAACTTTGTTTGATGAAAATTCAATTCCACTAAAACTTCCGAAATATCTTTTATTTTTCTAGCAAATGCTTTCGCTCTCTCCGCCCAATCATCATCTTTCAATAAATGATCGTATTCTACTAAAAACGCCCCGCATCCGCCTGCATTTGTAATGATATAATCAACATCTAATTGTTCAAATGCTTCAATGTTTCGCTTCGCTAGTTCTTTTGCCTGTTTTTTTTCACCGCCATGGCCATGCAACGCTCCGCAGCACACTTGGTTAGAAGGAATCACTACTTCGCAACCCGCAAGTTGCAACAGTTTCATTGTCGCATCGTTTGTTTTCATAAACATCGTATCCATCAAGCAGCCCGTAAAAAACGCCACCCGCCGTTTTTTTATTCCGTGCGGTGTCAGCTGCTTTGGGCGATCGTTCATTTCTTTCCATGTTGGCACCTCCGGCAATATGTGTTCCATCATCGCCAAGTGACGAGGCAATAGCTTTAAAAGCCCGAGCCGTTGTACGAGCGTCCGCAAGCCCGACCGTTGATAAAATCCGATGAGAGAAGTAAGCAGGCGCAGGCGGTCTTGGCGCGGGAACAACCCGTTAAATACGATTTTACGAATGATGCGGACAAGGAAAGGATAACGTTTATTTTGTGCAATAATGTCACGCGCTTCTTCAAGTAAATGGCCATAACGGACGCCGGAAGGACAAACCGGCTCACACGCCCGGCAGCCAAGACACATATTGAGCGACCGTTCCACATCTTCATCAGGTTCAATCAATCCATCGACAACCGCTTTCATCAAAGCAATGCGTCCTCGCGGCGAATGCGATTCTTGTAAACCAGATTCGATGTATGTTGGGCATGTCGGCAGGCAAAACCCACAGCGCATGCAGTTCATCAGTTCATCTTCATTCATATTAGCTTGAAATTGTTGTTGAATGGCTGCTCGTTCTTTTGCTGTTATCATCTCGTCACCACCACACGTTTTCGTTCACTTTTCGCAAAAATTTTCCCTGGATTCATAATGCCGTTCGGATCTAACGCTTGCTTTACGGCTTTCATCGCTTCGATCCCTGCTTTCCCTAATTTCCACTCCAAATATGGCGCCTTCATCGCCCCGACGCCATGCTCTCCAGTAATCGTGCCGCCCAGTTCAATTGCTTTCGCGAAAATCTCTTCAAACGCTTTTTCCACCCGCTCCATTTCGTCGCGATCGCGTACATCGGTCGGGCATGTCGGATGGAGATTGCCGTCTCCAGCATGGCCAAATGTACAAATTTTCACATGATATTTTGCAGCAATTTCATTAATGGCTTTAACCATTTTCGCAATTTCTGAACGCGGAACCGTCGCATCTTCTAAAATGGTCGTAGGCTTCAACCGCGCTAAGGCTGACAACGCAGACCGTCGGGCTGTACGAAGCGCATCAGCTTCTGCCTCCGAACGAGCAATTTGGACAGTTGCCTCCTCTTCCTGACAAATTTCTGCTATTCGCTTCATATCGCGCTCAACCACTTCATGCGGCCCATCTTGTTCAATTAACAAAACCGCCTTGACATCGGTTGGCAAGCCAATTCGAGCATAGTCTTCCACAACTTCCAACGTCGGTTGATCTAAAAATTCAAGTGTCGTTGGAATAATTTTGTTAGCGATAATTTTCGAAACTGAACGGGCAGCCGCTTCTAAATCTTGATAAAGCGCTAGCATCGTTTGTTTCGTTTCCGGCAGCGGAATGAGCTTTAACGTCGCTTCCGTTATAATACCTAGCGTTCCTTCTGAACCGACAAACAACCGAGTGAAATCGTATCCGGCAACGTCTTTCGCCAATTTTCCTCCGGTCCGAATCACCTCTCCGTTTGCTAGCACCACTTCTAGCGCCATCACATAGTCACGAGTTACCCCGTATTTCAAGCCACGCAGTCCGCCCGAATTTTCGTTAATATTGCCTCCAATAGTCGAGATTTTCATCGAACTCGGATCCGGCGGATAAAATAATCCTTTCTCTTCTACTGCTTTAATTAAGTCAAGCGTAATGACTCCCGGCTGAACAGTTACCGTTAAGTTTTCTTCATCAATCTCTAAAATTTTATTCATATGTTTAAAAATGAGGACAACCCCGCCTTCCACCGGGCATGTCCCAGCGCAAAGATTCGTGCCGGAACCGCGTGGAACGATTGGAATACGATGTTCATTACAAATTTTTACGATATCAGCCACTTCTTTCGTATTTCTTGGAGCAATAACCGCATCAGGCAGTGACTGAAACTGTGGCGTAGCGTCGTAGGAATAGACAAGTCTCCCCGCCTTTGAATCGTCGTAATTCTCACAGCCGACGATTTGGATCAACTGCTGTTTAACTGTTTCTGTAATCAACTTACCCCATCCTTTCTTTTCCATTCCTCTTCCTAAAGGAAGAAAAGGGACTCATAGCGCAGAGAAGCTATATTGTTTCTCTGCGCCTGAACGCCCCCTTTTCCTTCTATCATGGAATCATCCATGATAAAACGGTTGACTGCAAGAATGTCAAAATGCCAATCAAAATGATTAAGAAAATGCTATGTTTAATCGTAAAGCGGAATAAGTCCGACTCTTTGCCAGCCAATCCTACTGCCGCACATGCCACCGCAATCGATTGCGGAGAAATCATTTTTCCGACGACCCCACCGGATGAGTTAGCAGCTACGGCTAGCACCGGATCCATACCGAGCGATGTAGCTGTCACCTTTTGCAAGTTACCAAATAGCAAGTTGGACGACGTATCTGAGCCGGTAATAAATACACCGAGCCAGCCTAAAAACGGCGAGAAGAACGCAAACAATGAACCTGTTTTCGCCAATGCCATCCCAAGCGTTGTACTCATGCCAGAAGCGTTTGTCACATACGCAAATCCAACGACAGAAGCGATCGTAATGACCGGGAACTTCAACTCGTTTAACGTTTCGCCAAAAGTAGCAAACCATTCGCTCCAAGAAACGTTGACAATAAATTTCGTTACAATAGCCGCCAATAAAATGGCTGTTCCAGCCGCTCCTAACAGCTCTAATTTATAGACAGCCGGAATCGGTTGGCCGCTCGCATTAATAATTTTATTGCTTAACCCAGGAACTTCCGGCATAAACGTCAAATAAGATCCTAATGTATTAAGCGCTTTCAATAAACCGTTCGTTCCTTCATAATGTCCTGTTAATGCTGCTTTCACTTGCGGGATTCCCCAAATTGAAATGAACACTGTCAACACTAAAAACGGAGACCACGCTTTCAATACTTCGCCGCTCGTATGCGTTGTTGTTTGCAGCTGCGCTGATGCCGCCACCTCTGAGTGGGCATCGGTAGCAAAACGATAAACGCTTTTTGGCTTCCAAACTTTTAAGAAAATCGCTAACGCTACTAACGAAACTAGCGCCGATAAAATATCTGGCAATTCAGGACCTAAAAAGTTCGAGCTTACATATTGGGTGATGGCAAACGAAACGCCAGATACAAGAATCGCTGGCAATACTTCTATCGTCTTTTTCCACCCAGCCATAATCAATACTAAGTAAAACGGAATAAACACCGATAAAAACGGCAACTGACGGCCGACCATTTTCGAAATTTCCATTGCTGGAATGCCCGTCGGACCTGCGACAGCCGTAATCGGAATTCCAATTGCCCCGAACGCTACCGGAGCGGTATTCGCAATCAAACAAATTCCCGCTGCATATAAAGGATTAAATCCTAAACCAACAAGCAACGCCGCGGAAATCGCGACCGGTGCTCCAAATCCGGCTGCCCCTTCAAGAAACGCTCCAAATGAAAACGCTATCAACAATGCTTGTAAACGCCGGTCTTCCGTAATCGACAACACCGAGTTGCGAATCGTATCAAATTGACCTGTTTTCACGGTTAATTTATACAAAAACACAGACGTAATAATAATCCAGCCGATTGGAAGCAATCCGTAAACCGCCCCTTGCGTCACAGACATCACCGCCATGCCAACCGGCATTTTGTAAGCGATTACAGATACAACTAACGCAACGAGCAACGTCGTAAGTCCCGCCATATATCCTTTCATTCGTTTCACTGCCAACGCCCAAAAAAAGTATAAAATCGGAATGAGCGCAACGATGGCCGATAGCGCCAAATGATCGGCAACTGGTGTAAAATCTTGCTTCCACTGCATAACGCAAAACCTCCCCTTTCTGTTTAACCGTTTTCTCCCCAAAATAAAAATGATTACTTAGTCATCTGATGACTCTATGATTACTGCTATTGATTCAAATTATAGGAGCAATTTTGCAAAAAAACAATACAAAAAATAAAATTTTTCGAAATTTCTTTCACCCTTTTACGATGAAAATTTTTGTATAATATAATATGACGAGTTTCTATAGTTATGAGGTGACTTTTTTTGAAATACAAACAAATTAAGCCGAAAAAAATTTACGAGGAAGTAGCAGAAGCGATTTTTCATATGATTAAAACAGGAGTGCTAAAACCGGGCGATAAGCTCGACTCCGTACAACAGCTCGCGGAAAATTTTCAAGTCGGCCGGGCAGCCATTCGCGAAGCGTTAACCGCTTTAAAAGCGATGGGATTAATTGAATTAAAACAAGGAGAAGGAACGTACGTGCGAGAATTTGACCCCGCCATGCTATCGTTCCCTATTTCCATCGCTGCTTTAATGCGAAAAGAAGACATCGCTCATTTAGTGGAAGTGCGCAAACTGCTCGAAGTCGGTGCAGCTGGCGTTGCGGCACGAAAGCGGACAGAGGAAGATTTAGAAGCGATGCAATACGCTCTCCGGCAAATGGAGCAAGGCATCGTTACAGGAAACGAAGAGCTTGGAGAAAGGGCAGACTTTTTATTTCATATGGCAATTGCAGCCGCGTCGCAAAACCCAATTTTAGTTAGCTTAATGAACAACGTATCGGAAATGATGATCGAAACGATGCGAGAAACCCGGAGAATTTGGCTCTTTTCAAAACAGGCGACAAGCGAGCAGCTTCTCGATGAACATATGCAAATTTTTACAGAAATTAAAAATCAAGATGCGGATGCCGCTCAAGATCGGATGCGCCAACATTTATCAAACGTCGAAAACGTGTTGAAAAAATATCTTTTTTCCTCATAAGCGCCTCATTGTGTCATTAGGCGCTTTCTTTTTTTTGAAATTGTTATATAATTATGACAAAGTCATCTGATGACCGGCTGACCTGTTATGACAGAAACGCAAAAGGGGGAAGGAAAAATTATGAAGGTTACGTTGTTTGTTACTTGTTTAGTAGACTTGTTTCATCCAAACGTCGGAAAAGCAACGGTCGAACTATTAGAGCGTTTAGGCTGTGAGATTGAGTTCCCGGAAGCGCAAACATGCTGTGGCCAGCCCGCTTACAATAGCGGCTATGTAAAAGAAGCAAAAGAAGCGATGAAACATATGATTCGCACATTTGAACATGCTGAATATGTCGTCGCTCCTTCCGGTTCTTGCGCCACGATGTTTAAAGAATATCCACACATTTTTAAGGATGATCCTGAATGGGAGCCAAAAGCGAAAGCGCTAGCAGCGAAAACATACGAATTAACGCAGTTTCTTGTAGAAGTGCTGAAAATTGAGAATGTCGGAGCTAAATTAAAAGGACGGGCGACCTATCATACTTCTTGCCATATGACTCGCTTACTTGGCGTCAAAGATGCGCCTTTTCAACTGTTAAAACATGTTGAAGGGTTAGAAGTGATACCGTTACCGAATGCCCATAACTGTTGCGGTTTTGGCGGCACATTCTCCGTCAAAATGGGACCGATTTCCGAACAAATGGTAGATGAAAAAATCCGGCATATTGAAGAGACCGAAGCTGATTATTTAATTGGAGCGGATTGCGGTTGTTTAATGAACATCGGCGGGCGCATTGAGCGTAAAGGAAAACCAATTCAAGTGATGCATATCGCTGAAGTGCTCAATAGCCGTTAATGGAGGTGATAAAAATGTCAATGAAAATTGGAACAGACCCGTTTCATGAACGAGTAGAAACAGGAATTAACAACTCATTTATGCGCGGAGCTGTCGCCGGCGCGCAAGAACGGCTGAGAACAAGACGGCTCGAAGCAGCGAAAGAGCTCGGCAACTGGGAAGAATGGCGCGCGCTTGGAGAAGAAATCCGCCAGCATACGTTAGAGCATCTCGATTATTATTTAATGCAGTTAAGTGAAAACGTTGCCAAACGCGGTGGACATGTGTTTTTTGCACAAACAGCGGAAGAAGCTAATCAATATATTCGTGATGTTGTCATCAAAAAGAACGCAAAGAAAATTGTGAAATCAAAATCAATGGTGACGGAAGAAATTCATTTGAATCCTGTACTAGAAGCAGCTGGGTGTGAAGTGATTGAAACCGACCTTGGCGAATACATTTTGCAAATTGACGATCACGATCCTCCATCGCATATTGTCGCG
Organism: Anoxybacillus sp. J5B_2022; assembly: GCF_026847645.1. Taxonomy (GTDB): domain Bacteria; phylum Bacillota; class Bacilli; order Bacillales; family Anoxybacillaceae; genus Anoxybacteroides. Next base: position 30,186 of record NZ_JAPSMC010000024.1, on the reverse strand, counting down.
CCTGCCCTTCATAAAAATAAAGAGCAAATTCGCGACGTGTTTCGCAAAAAACTAGCCTATAACAAAACGGAAAAACCTGAAGAACTCGCTCTTCATGCGCGCAAAATGTTGCGCAATGAATATTTGACGGCCGATATCGGCATTACCGGCTGCAATTTTGCGATTGCGGAATCGGGATCAATTACGCTCGTCACCAATGAAGGAAATGCCGATTTAGTCACCGCCCTTCCAAAAACGCAAATTACGGTAATGGGTATGGAGCGGATTGTACCGACATTTGAAGAAATGGAAGTGCTCGTCAGCTTGCTCACACGTAGCGCCGTTGGACAAAAATTAACAAGCTACATCACCGTTTTAACCGGTCCGCGTGACGAAGGAGATGTGGACGGTCCAGAAGAATTCCATTTAGTCATCGTCGATAACGGGCGTTCTGATATTCTCGGAACAGAATTTCAATCGGTATTGCAATGCATTCGTTGCGCGGCTTGCGTCAACGTTTGCCCTGTCTATCGCCACATTGGCGGACATTCATACGGATCCATTTATTCTGGTCCGATCGGTGCTGTCCTTTCGCCGCTTCTTGGAGGATACGATGATTATAAAGAGCTTCCATATGCGTCAACGTTATGTGCCGCTTGCACGGAAGCTTGCCCTGTCAAAATTCCGCTTCATGAGTTGTTGCTCAAGCATCGGCAAGTAATCGTAGAGCAAGAAGGAAAAGCGCCAATTTCGGAAAAATTAGCAATGAAAGCATTCGGCTTAGGTGCCGCTTCATCGCTGCTTTACAAATTCGGTTCTAAAGTAGCTCCAAGTGCGCTCCAACCGTTTACAGCGGACCAACGCATTACAAAAGGGGTTGGCCCGTTAAAAGCTTGGACGGAAATTCGCGAGTTTCCTGCGCCAAATAAAGAACGATTCCGCGACTGGTTTCGTGAACATAAGAAAGGAGGAGAGCAATAATGGCAAACGGGGCGATTCATAACCGCGACACCTTTCTACAGACGATCGCCAAAAGGTTGGGGCGCGAACCGATCACATCGACCGTTTTACGACCTGATTGGAAACACCAACCACAATGGACCGTTTTTCAAGGATATAGCCAAGACGATTTGCTGGAAGTGCTGAAATCGCAATGTTCACGCATTCATACTGACTTTGTGGCGACAACTGCTGACGCTCTTGCCGCAACGCTTAAACAAACGGTAGCGCAATATGGTGGCGGGCCTGTTGTCACATGGAACGACCCGCGTTTTGCGGAATACAGATTAATGCCGTTATTGCAATCGGAATGGCCAAACGAACAGATCGATGTTCACATTTGGGACGCCTCCGCCGGCCGGAAAAATATTGAATGGGCGGAAAAAGCGAACGTCGGCATTACTTTCAGCGATATTACATTAGCAGAGTCTGGAACCGTTGTTTTATTTAGCAATAGTGGAAAAGGCCGGACCGTCAGCTTTTTGCCGCAAACATATATCGCGATCATTCCAAAAAGCACAATCGTTCCGCGCATGACGCAAGCAGCTGCGTACATTCATAAGCAAATTGAAAATGGCGAACAAGTGGCTTCTTGTATCAACTTTATTACCGGACCGAGCAACTCTGCCGATATTGAAATGAACTTAGTCGTCGGCGTCCACGGTCCTGTGAAAGCAACTTATATCGTCGTCACCGATCGATAAGAAAAAGGCTAGTATCTCTTCGAAAAAGAAGATACTAGCCTTTCCATGTTATACGATTCGTTCTTTTTTGCTTTGCGCTTCCGCCTTTTTATTTGTCATATAGCCAGCCGATAAAACGAAAATCGTTAGCCCTGCGGTAATCGCATACGTAAGAGGTCCGTGCGGGATATGAAGAAGGCTCGTAAATCCTTCATCTTCCATCATCATTTTTCCGCCTGTCCACGCTAAAATGCCAGAGCCGGCGTAAGCGATCCACTTATATTTTTCCATCATCGCCATAATCGCTTTCGAGCCGAAAATCATAATCGGAATGCTGATGGCTACTCCAAAGGCGATCATGCCGATATGCCCTTCCGATGCTCCTGCCACAGCGACAACATTATCCAAACTCATGACTGCGTCTGCAACAATAATCGTCCAAATTGCTTTGAACAGGCGATCCGACGATTCAATGTTCGCTTCCTCTTCCTGCTCGACAAGCACCTTGTAAGCAATCCAAAGCAACAAAATCCCGCCGACTAAATGCACAAATGGAATGTTTAATAGAAAAACAATAATCGCCGCAAAGGCAACCCGTAAAACAACCGCACCGCCTGTCCCCCAAAAAATCGCCTTGTTTTGTTGCTCTTTCGGAAGCTTTCTCGTCGCCATCGCAATGACAACTGCATTGTCACCAGACAAAATGATATCAATCATAATAATTTTGACTAACACCGCCAACGCTTCAGAAGACAAAAACGCGTCCATACTATTATTTCTCCTTTTTGAAAAACTAACTATTTTCTCTCATCTTATACGAAACAGCTAAGGAGAGCAACCATCTTGTACCGCCTTGACATTCCCGCCCTTTAATAAAACACCCATGAGGAAGTTTTTCTCGCCACCCAAGCATGAAATTAACCGTTCATGAACCCTTTATTTTCACAGAAAAAAATCTCTCGTTCATTGTGCAGTGAACGAGAGGTTTTAATAAAACATCCATGAGTAATTTTTACTCTCCACCCAAACATGAAAACAACGCTCATGGATCATTTTCACAGAAATAAAGTATGCTCAAAAAGTGAAAAAACATTGAGATGGGGGTATCGGCGCTGAACAAGTTTTTTTAATTTCTATAGCTATACGTGGTTCACAAAAATTTCCCAATACTTCAATTTTTACTTCACCTAATATTCTTATATCTTGGCATATTTTTATAAAAATTATAATTTCAAACCATTCGCTATCTAGTGATGGAATAATATATGTTTCACAATCAAAATCGGTTATTTTACAGTTCAATACTGTTCCGATAGGTGCACAAAGAAAAAACGTCTCGATTTCGGAAAACGGAATTGTACATTTTTTCCATATATCTCCTTTCTCATCGAAAAATTCAACAGTTACAAATCCCCTTTTCAACACTTTAACCTTCTGGAGAACAACGAACTGCCCATTTGGGAGCATGGCACCTACGTTTTTTCTTCCATTTTCCTCTTGAAGCTCTTCACAAATGATAGAGCCCGGTGCAGTAGGATCAAGAGGGTTTCCACAGCTATCGGATAAAAAACATTTTGTTTTTTTTAAATCTATACAACTTCCTTTATTTTTAAACGGATTAAAATGGAGAACCATTTTTAGTTCTCCTTTACAAAAACCTAATTGATCAGATGGACTGTGACAAAGAACTTTTATTGATTGTAAATCAGAAATTGTTGCACAAAACGATGCCCCTTCTATGAGGGAGATCAGCTTTTTTCCATTTACGATCACATCCATTATTCCACCACAGCCGCAATGAAAAACAATGTTTATTGTACCTGATATGTTTTCAATGCCTAATCCTGTCCAAATTGTTGAGGGGGCTTTTGAATTACAAGGTACTTGAAAATCACAACAAATCAGATCATCGAATTTCTCTTCTTTTATTTTCGTGATTTCTTTAAGTTGAATATTTAAGACACTATTCACCCAATCAAAGACTTTTAATACTTCAATACAATGCCTTTCAAGTGTGTTTATATTCATGCCAATCAATCCCCCCTTCCACTACAGGTATATTTATATTATGACACCTGTTCCTTTTTAGTTACAGGAATTAAAAAAATCATAAATGAACTACATGGTGTCCAAACGTACAAAAATGGGCGATGATTCGTAACAATCACCTATACGAAACAACCATCACCTGCATCTAATAAAATCATATAGAAGCGAAAAGTCCTAACCTATAATAGAACCTTAAATCTGGGGATTTTATGGGGGATGATAAGCGCTTTGCAAAGAAAAAGCTCTCTTTCAGGAGATTTTTTACTAAACATAGTGAGGGAAAATGACAGATTTTTCATTTATTCGCACCCTCATTTTGGGAGGTGAAACAATAAAAAACCCTAGTCATCAGACTAGAGTGATCAAGGGATTCTAATTAAAAATAGAGGTGACCTCATTGAGTAAAAACTGTACATGTAATCAAACAAACGGAGATTGCTGTTTTAGTTGTTGCTCTAACAAAAATTTTGTGCAAGATCAAGTTTGCTGTGAATGGAAAACGACGAGCCAAACTGGTTTAGCCACTACACGAACAATTTATATTAATAGTTTAAAATGTCCATTGTTTGCATCAGGGTTTGTAAAATATGGCTGCGGTGTTCCTAATACTCCTATTCAAGTTCAATTTTTAATTAATGGAACAGTCGTTGGCAGCCCTATTACGTTAGATGAAGGCGGATGCCTGACGTTCACAGCTGCTAGATTTGACGAAATTCAAGTTATTATTCCAGCAGCTCTGCTAACAACAGCAACTTTCGAAGGGGAAATTTGCGTAACTCCTCGCTATAGACTTAACTAATAAAATCTAAAACGCCCTAATCTATGATGGATTAGGGCGTTACGTAGTTATGCAGTATTTACTGCTCCAATGCATCCTTCAAACGTTCCTACGCAATTACCTAATACCCCACCCCCAGTGCACTCTATAGTCAGTTGCGTCGCTTTATCGCTACAAAGTGTTTTTTGTTGCAGCGGTTCAATTGTTACCGTAGCAGTCGTACTCGGACCTTTCAACCGAGCAATAATATTACAACTAACTCCTGGAGCACCTGTATTTAATATGGATACTGTAATTGGAACAGGGTGGACACATTGAACGTAGACTTGTTCACCACTAGGACAACTTTGCTGAATTACTCCTTTGATCGCACACGCGACGAGTTGATTCCGGCTAGTTATGCAGTTTGTCATACAACAAGCACATCCCATAAATATTCACTTCCTCCTTGTTTGTGACTACATACTATGCATCGGGAATGTAGCTTGTCTGTGTAACTATACATAAGACACCAAAAAATGGACTTTTGAACTACTTTCATACTTTTAAAATTCGGTTATTTGCAATGTTATTTTTTTCCGTTTTTTATGTAATGCGCTCCCTTCTTATAATATGTTTCCATTTCTTCTATTGGAACGAGACTGCCGCCAGTAGCCCAGCATAGATGTGTCGCATGTTCCATTTTTCTCTCCAGCCCATGACGTTCAATATACGTTGTTTTTTCTCTCAAAAGCTGAATAGGGCCATATACGCCTGCAAGCGCGGATGGTTCTAGCGAAATTCCTTCTTGATCGTTCATTAACGCCAGCAGCATAAACAGCTTCCGGTCATCAACCGTATAAATTCCGCTCACTAGTTTTTCGATTGTTTTCCCAACAAATCGGGACGGCCGTCCGACCGCAAGCCCGTCTGCTTCTGTTTTGTTATCGATTCCGAAATCTTGGACGCATACTTGATCATGAAGCCCAGTCATCATTCCTAATAACATGCACGGCGAATGGGTAGGCTCGGCAAAAAAGCAATGAACAGCATCTCCGAATATTAACTTCAATCCAAACGTAATGCCTCCCGGCGCTCCTCCTACTCCGCACGGAAGATAAACAAATAATGGATGGTCTTGATCGACTAAAATTCCCGATTCTTCTAGTTGCTTTTTTAAACGTAAAGCCGCTACCGCATAGCCGAGAAATAAATGGGCTGAATTTTCGTCATCAATAAAATAGTTGTTCGGGTCTTTTTCTGCTTCTTTTCTTCCCATTTCAACTGCATGGCTGTAATCCGATTGATGTTCAATGACATTGACTCCGTTTTTTCTCAATAAATCTTTTTTCCATTGCTTTGCCTCTGCCGACATATGCACATTGACGCGAAAGCCGAGTTTGGCGCTAATAATGCCGATACTTAAACCGAGATTGCCTGTAGAGCCGACTGTAATCGAAAATTGCGAGAAAAATTCGCGGAATGGATTGCTTGCAAACATCGAATAGTCGTCTTCTACAGAAAGCAATCCATGCGCTAGAGCTAGTTGTTCTGCATGTTTTAAAACTTCATAAATCCCACCTCTTGCTTTAATGGAACCAGCAATCGGCAAATGGCTGTCACATTTTAACAACAGCTTTCCCGGTATCGATTGCTGAAACATAGCCGCTACTTCTTTTTGGACATTTTCGATTTCCACAAGCGGTGATTCGATAATCCCTTTTGAACCTTTTGTTTCTGGAAAAGCAGCCGCGATAAATGGCGCAAACCGTTTTAGCCGCTCTTCTGCTTCCAGCACATCGCGCTCGACAAACGGCAATTCATTCACAACGTCAGAAAACCGCCTATAATTCGGATTCAGCCAAAACACTTCTTTCGTTAATATGATAGACTCTAATACCGGATACATTTTCATCCAATCTTTTAACCGTTTTCCATGAATCATTTGTTCCATCGCAAACACTCCTAAAAAACATATTTCTTTTTAACTACATCATATACCCCGCTTTTCCCTGCAAAATATTCAATCAGTTCAGCTGGTTTTACACAACGGACGCATAAACCGTATATGCTTGTTCCTGAACGCGCGTTTCTTCATCAAAGCAAACGATCTGTAACCGTTCAAGCCATTCTTTCTCGATTTTGTTCGCTTCTATATAAGCTGCAATAAAGAATTTCCGATTTTTCGTTTTTGTTTTTATCTCCATAAAGCCGACTATGATATAACGTGGCGAGTGATCGGCTGGATGTAAAACAAAATTTCAACTTATATATACACATATACGAATAAAGTAATTAATACAATGACAATGGAGGGAGAATCCTTACTCCGACGTCTCTTCCTTCTCCGGTCAAACTGTCAATCCGACGTTCTCGTTGTCGTCCAACTAGACGACCTACTGGATTGAATCGCACTAGAAAAATGCACGATTATCCGCTGCGCTTCTTCGTCCGGGCAAACGCATTCATTGCGTTGTGGGCTTCACCAAGCAATCCATTTACACGCTGAAGCCGCACTCGTTTTATTAGCGAACTAACCGCTTGTCAAAAACGAAAAACTGATCCATTGTTACAGCCGGTATCGCATCGATTACGTCGTATTTGCGGAAAAGGCGATGCCGCTTTCTCCGGTTTTATTGAGTGTCACAACCTTTTCTGACTGGCCCAATGTACAGTACGGCAGATGATCCGCAACCATAGCAGCTGGAACGGAACGCTGCTTTCAAGCTGTGATTCCGACTTATTTTTCGATATTGATACAAACGAAGACTACGAACAGACGATCAAGCACTGGAAACAAGGAGGAAGATGATCATGATCGGAAAAAGCGTTATTCGCAAAGAAGCGTGGGAGAAAGTAGCCGGAAGAGCCAAATATACGCACGATGACGTCGAGGGAGGAATGCTGCATGCTAAGCTCGTCACAAGTCCGTATGCCCATGCGCACATTTGCGAAATTCATACCGAAAAAGCCGGCTCCGTTCCCGGCGTACGCGCGATCGTTACCGGTGAAGGGCTGCCGTTGACAGGAGAAGATTTGCGTGACCGCCCCCCAATTGCATTTGATAAAGTTCGTTACCACGGCGAAGTAGTCGCTGTGGTGGTAGCCGATACGCTTGTTCAGGCCGAAAAAGCCGCGAATCTCATTCATGTCGCATACGAACCCCTCCCTGCTGTCGGATCGCCGCGTGAAGCATTACAGGAAGGGGCTCCTCTCATTCATGAAAATTTAGCAAACTACCAAAAAGGAAAATACAGTTATCCTGAACCGGGCACAAATATTGCGCATCGCACGAAAATTCGGAAAGGAAATATGGAGAAAGGCTGGGCGGAAAGCGATGTCATTGTCGAAGCAAGCTTTTCTTTTTCCCCATCGGACCACGCAGCGATGGAAACAAGATGCGCCACCGCCGAGATTCGCCAAGATGGCACGATCGTCATTACCGCTTCTTCGCAAGCCCCTTTTATGATTAAACGGCTCATTGGAGAATATTTCGGCGAAGATGTCGGCAAAGTCATCGTCCATACCCCGCTTGTCGGCGGGGCTTACGGAGGAAAAGCCCCTGTCCAATTAGAGCTTCTCGCCTATCTCGCCTCTAAAGCGGTCGGCGGACGGAAAGTAAGCGTCTGGAATACAAGAGAACAAGACATGATCACATCACCGGTGCACATTGGCATGGAGGCAACCGTCAAGATCGGCTGTACGGCGGACGGTTATATTAAAGCGGCAGAAATTTTATTTTTGTTTGACGGCGGTGCTTATTCCGATAAGGCCATTGACGTCACTCGCGCGGCAGCAGTTGACTGCACCGGTCCGTATCATATCGAAAACGTATGGTGCGATTCGTTATGCGTTTATACAAACCATCCATACGCCTCCCCGTTTCGCAGTTTCGGTCACTGCGAACAGGCTTTTGCGATCGAGCGGACGATTGATTTGCTTGCAGAAAAGCTGAACATCGATAAGCTGGAACTGCGAATGAAAAACGCGATTCGTCCCGGCCATACGACCCCGACCCAAGTTGTACTCAATCGAAGCAATGTCGGCAATTTGCCGGCCTGCATCGCACGACTGCGCGAACTCATCCAATGGGACGAATGGCAGCGCATCGAAATCAATTCCCGCACCGTACGCGCCAAAGGAGTCAGCTGCGGCTGGAAAACATCAACGATCGATACCGATGCGAGCTCTGGAGCAATTTTAACATTTAATCCGGACGGAAGCGTCAATCTTATATCCGGTGTCGTGGAAATCGGAACAGGAACGAAAACCGTTTTGGCGCAAATCCTTTCCGAAAAGCTAAAAATGGATATTGATGACATCCATGTGAAAATGGACATCGATACGCAAACGACACCGGAGCATTGGAAAACGGTTTCTAGCCGCGGCACATTTATGGCAGGCCGGGCCGTATTATCAGCAGCGGACGATGCCATCTGCCAGTTAAAAGCAATCGCCGCATGCGTCCTCCGCGCTTCCGCCGAAGATTTAGAAGTCGGCTACGGCAAAGTACTTTTACGCGATGACCCTAGCATCTACGTTCCGATTAAAGACATTGTCTACGGCTATAAGTACCCGAACGGAAACGCGATCGGCGGTCAACTCATTGGAAGGGGCCACTACGTTTTGCGCCATTTAACCCCGCTCGACAAAGAAACCGGTGCGGGAAAGCCAGGACCGGAATGGACGATGTGCGCGCATGCGGTGGAAATTGAGTTCGACAAACGCGACTACACGTACCAAATCATCAAAGCCGTGTCTGTGAAAGTGCTTAATCGGAAAGCTGCGCTCGGGCAAGTGATGGGGGCGATGAGCATGGGACTCAGCTTTGCCAGCCGCGAAACATTTTTTTTCGACCGGTATGAGCGGATTTTGAACGCGCAATTGCGGACATACCGGCCGATCCGATTCGGCGAGCATCCAGAATATATGGTCGAATTCATCGAAACACCGCAAATCGATGCACCATACGGGGCCCGCGGTATCGGCGAGCACGGTCTGATCGGGATGCCAGCAGCGTTGGCAAATGCTTTATCTGTCGCTGCTGAAGTTCCACTTAACGAGCTGCCGCTGTTTCCTGAACTCATTTGGCGAACAAAGAAAGGGAAACAACATGGTTCCATTTGATTTTACGTACCATCGTCCGTCATCGATCGAAGAAGCCGTCCGGCTGTTCGAACGACTTCACAAGCAAGGAAAAACGCCGCTCTACTATGGCGGCGGAACCGAGATTATTACATTGTCGCGCCTGAACCTTACGTTTGCCGATGCGGTCATTGACATCAAACATATTCCTGAATGCGGCGTGCTTCGCATTGAACAGAATGAATTAACGCTTGGCGCAGCGCTTTCGCTGACATCTATTGAAAAAGCCAATCCTTTTCCGCTATTGACAAAGGCGGCAAGCGAAGTCGCCGACCGCACGGCGCGTAACCAAATTACGCTCGGCGGCAACGTTTGCGGGCAAATTTTTTACCGCGAAACCGTCCTTCCTTTATTGCTTGCCGATTGCCATGTCGTCATCGCCGGAAAAGAAGGTTTAAAGCAACGTTCCATTCATGAAGTGTTTCAGCAGCGCATGCGTCTGGAACATGGGGAATTTCTCGTTCAAGTAAAAATCGATTTATCATATGTATCGCTTCCGCACGCTCATACGAAACGACGCAAACAGGGAAAAATCGGCTATCCGCTTGTGACGGTCGCTGCTATCAAAAAAGACGAACGGCTGCGCGTCGCCTTCAGTGGCGTCTGTCCGTTTCCGTTTCGTTCAAAAGCAGTTGAGGAACAACTGAACGCGCGGCACCTTCCGATTGAAACGCGGATCAGCCGCGCATTGCAATACTTGCCAAAACCGATCTTAAACGATACCGAAGGCTCCGTGGAATACCGACTATTTGTGCTGATGAACGCCCTTTCTGATATTCTTATTGCACTCGAGGAGGGGTAGAAAAGTGATAAAATGTGAAATATTGCTTACTGTCAATGAGGAAAGCCGCTCTATTGTCGCCCGCCAAGCCGATACGCTTCTCTTTGTTCTCCGCAACCAGCTTGGCCTGACTGGAGCAAAGCCAGGCTGCTTAAACGGAGACTGTGGCGCATGCACGGTATTAGTTGATGAAACGCCGATTAAGTCGTGCATGATGCTCGCCGTAGAAGCAACAGAAAAATCCATTACTACGATTGAAGGGCTACGCAACACTCCGATTCAACGCGCATTTGTTGAACAATTCGCCTTTCAATGCGGCTACTGCACACCCGGGTTTTTAATAAACGCCTATGCTTTGACTAAACAGCATCCTGACGCGGATGACGAAACAATCCAAAAATGGCTTGAATCGAACATTTGCCGCTGCACAAACTACCAAGAAATCGAGCAAGCGGTCAAATCGGTGTTAGCGAAAAAACGTGGAAACGATTAACTTTTTCCGCTTATGAGCTTGACCGCTCGTAAGCGGAGTATGCTTTCATTTCAACAATGGACAAGCCCTACTTAAGGATATAACACGATCATTGACAAAACGCGATATTGGGGGTAAGGTTATATCAAATTGGTTTAATATGGGAGATGAAGAAAACGGAAGAAGAAAAACAAACACGCGCCCGCTGGATTACCGTATTTGCAACGTTTTTGGCGTTTATGGGGATCGGCATTGTTGACCCGATTTTACCGGTTATTGCCGAAAGCATTGGAGCGAGTCATTGGCAAGTGGAAATGTTGTTTACGGCGTATATTTTTACGATGGCCATCATGATGATTCCATCTGGTATGTTCACAAGCCGACTCGGAGACAAGAAAATGATGGTCTCTGGCCTTGCCGTCGTTACAGTGTTTCTTTATTATGCGGCCTATCAAACAGCATTCCGCAGCTTTCTATTTTTCGAGCCGGATGGGGCCTTGGCAATTCGATGTTTTTCGCGACGGCGATGACATTGTTAATTGCGCTTACTCCAAAAGTGCAAACGGCCGTCGGTCTATATGAAGCAGCGATCGGACTTGGAATGGCGGGCGGACCTCTAGTTGGAGGCATTCTCGGGCAACTTTCATGGCGATATCCGTTTTTTGCGACAAGTGTACTTATTTTCGCTGCTCTATTGCTTGTTTTCTTGTTTGTCTACGAGCCGACGGAAAAAAGCGCACGAAAAACAGCTAGTTTTAGAGAAATGGGACACCTCCTATCGTTTCCTCCGTTTGTAAAAGGAGCGATCGGCGCCATGCTCTATTATTACGGTTTTTTCGTTGTGCTGGCATACTCACCATTAGTGTTAAAGTTATCTGCTGTTCAAATCGGGCTTGTCTTTTTCGGATGGGGCCTCTGCCTTGCATATGGGTCGGCAATTTTATCGCATCGTCTAGAAAAAGCATATACACCGAAACAATTGTTGCCATATAGTTTACTTTTGTTTGCAATGTTTCTATTTCTTTTATTCTTCGTCACTAACAAATGGGCATTTATCGTTTGTATTATTTTATCAGGGCTTGTGTCTGGATTAAATAATGCCTTGTTTACAAGCTATGTGATGGAAGCATCGCCATATGAGCGCGGCATTACATCCGGTACATATAACTTTGTGCGCTGGATGGGGGCAGCGGTCGCACCGGTTTTGTCAGGAGTGATTGGGCATGCCCTTTCTAGCAAAGCACCATTTATGATCGCGATGGCGTTGTCGCTGATCGCCTTTGCCTTTTTGTTGTCAAGGAAACAACATCATTCCTTTTCACAAATAAGCTGACACCTGTCACCTCACTGGATGGAAACTTCAAAATGAAACGGGGGCAGACCAATGAGCGGCCACCCCCGTTTTTCTAATAGTATAAGCTTTCGACATAATGACATTTGACACATTTTCGCATGACAGGCGTTTCAAAAAACACGTGCCGGCATTTTTGCTGAATCTCTGCAATTTGCTGTTCAAGCTGAGCAATCCGCTCTTTAAGCCGAATCACTTCTTGCTTCAACGTCGCGACATCTTCTTTATTGGTAAAGGGCTGATCCATTCTCGACAAACTCCTTCGCTTTTTGTTTCATCCCTTCTTCTTTGACCGCTTTTTGCAAATCATGCGAAATTTTCATCGAGCAAAACTTCGGTCCGCACATTGAGCAAAAATGAGCGACTTTCGCTCCTTCCGCCGGCAGCGTTTCATCATGGTATTCCCGCGCCCGTTCCGGATCAAGCGAAAGATTAAACTGATCGTTCCAGCGAAATTCAAAGCGCGCTTTCGATAGCGCATCATCGCGCAATTGCGCTCCTGGGTGCCCCTTCGCTAAATCAGCTGCATGTGCCGCAATTTTATAGGCAATGACCCCTTGGCGTACATCTTCCTTATTCGGCAATCCTAAATGTTCTTTCGGCGTCACATAACAAAGCATCGCCGTCCCGTACCAGCCGATCATAGCTGCACCGATCGCTGATGTAATATGGTCATATCCCGGTGCAATATCCGTTGTCAATGGTCCTAATGTGTAAAACGGAGCACCTTTGCAAATTTCGATTTGCTTATCGACATTTTCTTTAATTTTATGCATTGGCACATGCCCAGGTCCTTCAATCATCACTTGCACATCGTGCTTCCATGCAATTTCTGTCAATTCTCCGAGCGTTTCTAACTCGGCAAATTGCGCTTCATCGTTCGCATCGGCAATCGAGCCAGGCCGCAAGCCATCCCCTAAAGAAACCGCAATATCATACGCTTTTAAAATTTCACAAATTTCTTCAAAATGCGTATAAAGGAAGTTTTCTTCATGGTGAGCTAAACACCATTGCGCCATAATCGATCCACCGCGAGAGACGATGCCCGTCGTCCGGTTGATCGTCAACGGAATGTAACGAAGCGAAACACCGGCGTGAATCGTAAAATAATCCACCCCTTGTTCTGCTTGCTCAATGAGCGTATCGCGGTAAACTTCCCACGTCAAATCTTCAACAACGCCATTTACTTTTTCCAACGCTTGATAAATTGGCACCGTCCCAACTGGAACCGGAGAGTTGCGAATAATAAATTCCCTTGTCGCATGAATATTTTTTCCGGTCGATAAATCCATAATCGTGTCAGCGCCCCAACGGACTGCCCAAAGCATTTTTTCCACTTCTTCTTCAATCGACGACGTGACTGCCGAGTTGCCGATGTTCGCATTAATTTTGACATGGAATCGGCTGCCGATAATCATCGGTTCGCTTTCTGGATGGTTAATATTCGACGGGATAATCGCTCGCCCTGCAGCCACTTCTTGGCGAACGATTTCCGGATCCATTTGCTCGCGAAGCGCAACAAATTCCATCTCCGGTGTAATCATTCCTTTTTTGGCGTAATGCATTTGGGTGACGACGCGCCCTTTTTTTGCTCGAAGCGGCTTACGGGCAAACGGTGGAACGATGTCGGGCTGTTTTCCGTTGCGAACACCGTTATCTTCCGGTTTTACCGGCCGTCCTTCATACTCTTCCACGTCGCCGCGCTCTAAAATCCAGCGCTTGCGCAATTCTGGCAAACCTTTATGAATGTCGGACTGAAACTGTGGGTCTGTGTATGGTCCGCTTGTGTCATAGACGCGAACTGGAGCGTTTTCTAACGTGCCAAATTCTGTTTTCGTCGGGCTTAGCGTAATTTCCCGCATCGGCACGCGAATATCCGGACGCGATCCTTCTACATACACTTTTTTGCTTGCCGGAAACGGCATCGAAGATAAAACGTTTTGCATGCAACTTCCTCCTCTTTTTTGATTTGATCCGAAGTTACACCAAAACGTATGGACAAATAAAATCGGGTTCTCTTATAAAGAGAACCCGATGGAATGTATAAATAGCGTAAAGTATATAGGATACTCCCACTATCTACTTCCCTACGCTGGTATAACCCAGATCAGGTTCAAAGGGTCAAAGAACTTTCGCGCGTTCTTCTCTCAGTCCAAGCTATTGGACTCCCCTAGTAGATCAAGCATGGATTTATTTTTTCTAACATTCTAGCATATTTATTCACAGTTGTAAACGCTTTTTACGCACGAAATCTCCGCATGAGCGACTGCATATCCTCAGCCATTTTACTTAACGATGAGGCAGAGGAAGCGATTTCTTCCATCGATGCCATTTGTTCTTCGGTAGCTGCCGAAATGTTGGTCGAGCCTGCGGAAGACTGCTCTACAATAGCAATGATGCTTTCAATCGAGGCAGCGACTTGTTGAGCGTTTGTCGTCATTTGCTGGATGACCGAGGAAACGTGCTCCATTTGCTCATTGACGCCGTTGATTGACTGGCGAATTTGTTCAAATGATAGGCCGGCTGTTTGTACAGCATGAAGCCCTTCGGACACTTCCCCAACGACCGTTTCTGTCGAGCGAATCGCATTTTCCGTTTCTTTTTGAATGTCGCCGATCAGTTGCGTAATTTGCTGGGCGGACTGGGCGGATTGCTCTGCTAGTTTACGTACTTCATCCGCAACGACGGCAAACCCTTTTCCTTGTTCTCCTGCCCGCGCTGCTTCAATGGCTGCGTTTAATGCCAACAAATTCGTTTGCGAAGCAATGCCTGTGATGACTTGCGTAATTTGCCCAATTTCGTTCGAGCGCTCCCCCAACCCTTTTACTACTTGTCCAAGCGTTTGCACATGTGCATGAATAAACTTCATTTGTTCTTCCATTTGTTCAATAGATTGCTTTCCTGTCGTTGCTTTGGCTAGTGTGTCACTTGTATTCGCAGATACGCGTTCCGTATTAGCCGCGACATTCGTGAGCGAATGCGAAATTTCATTCATCGAGTAAGACGTTTCTTGCACCATTTTTACTTGCTGCTCGGCGTGCACGGCGATATCTTCCATCGTGGTTGCAATTTGTTCCGTTGCTTTTGTCGTTTGTTCGGCAATGTGCGAAAGCTGTTCAGAAAAATGTGCCATCTCATCGGAATGACGTTTCATGTTCCCCATCATTTCGCCCCATGTTTCTGCCATGGTATTCATACAAACAGCAATCGGTTTTAACTCCCGGACACGCTCAAGCGGAACACGAGTTAATAAATCACCGTCCGTCATTTTTTGCAAATGTTCGTTAATGACGGCAATTGGTGCGACAAAGCGGCGATAGTTTATCGTTGCGGATAACGTTCCAAGAATAATACCTAGCAATACGGTTGCTGCCATTGTCCACCAAAAAGCAAGACCATCCACTCCGTTTCCAATGCACACCCCTAAGCCAATAAGCGCCGTCCCTGGAATGACGACTAATAGTGTGCGAATAATATAACTCGACAGCGACACGTTTTCCCCCTCCAAATTTTCGGTAAATTAAGAATTTATTTTTTATTATATCATTTCCTTAAAGAAAGAAAAGAGAATTTTTATTATAATATACTGTTGAAAAACGATATAATAAAACATCCAAAGGTCCTATTTTTCTTTTTTGTTTTGTAAGTATAGTTTTAAATAAAAGATGCCTACCTTGAGTAGGCATCTTGTTTTCTGTACAACAGTACTTGGGCAATGCCGACAAAGTACTCCGATTCACGAATAATGTGATTTAAGACGACGTTCGCGGTTTTATTTTGTCGAACCGCAGCGCTGTCGGTTTTCAGCTGCTGGCACAACTGAATAAATGCTAGACTTTGTTGCAAACAAAATGACACTAAATGCAACACTTGCTGATACAGTTCATTAGGTACATATGCCCCTGCGCGAACAACGGACTCGATATAGCGGACGATTTGTTGATGGGTAGCTGACAATGCTTCTTCCCATTTTTGCAGCGCCTCGACAAACGGTTGTTCTAATCCGGCCACAAGCTCGCGAATGACAACGGTATGCTCTTCCTCTTGATGTTTCCAAAATTCCGCTTCATCTAAAATGCGAAGCGGCATTTGCTGACCGTAGTAAAATTGCATCTGCATCCCCTCCACTTTACTATATGGGGAGAAAGGCCATGTTATTCGTACGGTCGCTTTTGATAAAAGAAGTTCGGCGTTACGATCGTATTGTCATAGTTTTTATGGAAAATGTGTGTCGTCGCTGGCGAAACAGGCGGAATGAGCCATATCCAATCGCCGGTGACGTGCCGATCAGCTTCTTGTTCTTTTTGCTCGAATCGCTTAAACTGCTGCGCTGCTGTATGGTGGTCAACGATGCTGACGCCTGCTTTTTTGTAAGAATGAAGAACCGCTACATTCAGTTCAATTAACGCCTTATCTTTCCAAAGGGTTGCGTTTGTGCTCATATCAAGTCCCATACACGAAGCAATCTTTGGAAGCATGTTATACCGGTAGTCATCCGCCAAATTGCGGGCGCCAATTTCCGTCTCCATATACCATCCGTTAAATGGAGCGGCCATATAACGAATGCCCCCGATTTCTAGACACATGTCCGAAATAATCGGCACCGCATACCATTTCAGCTGCAAGTCTTGAAACCAAGCAAACTCCGGATGCTCAATTGGCACTTCTAGTACAAGCTCGCGTGGGATGTCAAACCATTTCGGTTGCTTCCCCTTTCGTTGAACGACAAGAGGCAATAAATCAAAATTTGTTCGTTCCCCTTTCCATCCCATCTGTTCGCATGCTTTTGTAAAAGAAATAGAAGACGAGTCACCGATTATCCCAAGTTCGGTTTCGTAGCCTGCATAGCGGATAAGCTGATGGTTCCAAATACGCACTTCTCCATCTGGCTTAAACACTGTAATTGCCGGGCGAATTTTTCCGCCATTTGTCGCAAACGCTATATGACGAAAGAGCTGTTCAGCTACTTCTTCTTCTGTTTCCGCATCTCGCGCATCAAACACATGTAACATTTGCCAAAATAAACGACCGATGCAGCGGTTGCTATTGCGCCACGCCATTTTGGCGCCGTGTTCTAATTCTTCATATGTATGAGTATACGTACCGGTACGAACAATCTCTCGCTCAATCTCCGCAAGACGACGTTCAGTATCGATCCCACTTTTCCCTAGTTCTTGATAACATGTGCGAATAAACGTTTCTGCTTCATTCCATAACGGTTGTTTCTCCAACACACGCCCTCCCTTTTTGTTTTCCTCCACCATTGTACCAAAAAAACAGGCCCCTTGTCCGGAAGCCTGTTTTTCCCTTCACATTCTCTCCATTTCTACTTTGGAAGTCATTCGTTGTTCGGTGGTTCGGTGTTTTGCGACAAAATGGTAATAAATATAGCAAGCAATCATAAATGGAATACCGCAGTAAAGTGCCATGCGCTGCTCTGGGATAAACGCAAGGCTAACGATAATGAGCACATTTAACGCGAGCGCCAAAAGTGGGACGAATGGATAAAGCGGTGTTTTATATTTCAAATCGCGAACATCGCCGCCTTGTTTTAAAAACGCTTTTCTTCCTAAATAGTTGGATAATGCGATAGATGCCCATACCGTTACCGCACCAAATCCTGCAATGGAAAGAAGCCATAAGTAGACCGTATCTTCTGCATAAATGCCGCTTAATAAAGAAAGACAGCCGATGAGCATACTAGCGATTAGCGCGTTGAGCGGTACCCCGTTTTTCGACAACTTGCTGAACACAGGGCTCACCATTCCTTGACGCGACATCGACCAAAGGACGCGGGAAGTAGCGTACAAGCCCGAATTGGCGACAGAAAGAACAGCTGTAATAATTACGAAGTTTACAATGTCAGCTGCATATGGGATGCCGATGCTGTCAAAAACAACAACAAACGGACTTTCTACTAATCCCGCTTTTTCCCACGGGAAAAGCCCTGCCAGCACAAAAATGGCTAATACAAAAAAGAGCAAAATGCGCCAAACCGTATTGTTAATCGCTTTTGGCACCGTTTTTTCTGGATTTTCACTTTCCCCTGCTGCTACACCGACAAGCTCTGTTCCTTGGAAGGAAAAATTTACCCCAATCATCGTCACTAAAATGGCCGCGATGCCATTCGGGAACAATCCCCCATGGTCTGTAAAGTTAGAAAACATCGGAGCGGGCTTCCCACCTTTCATTTCTAGGAAACCAAACATCGCTGCCCCGCCCAAAATAATAAACGCAATAATCGTTAATACTTTAATGCTCGAAAACCAAAACTCTACTTCGGCAAAACTTCTTGTCGAAAGCGCGTTAATGGAAAATAGTACAACCGCAAAAACGACGCACCAAATCCAAGAAGGAACGTCTGGAAACCACCGTTTCATTAAAATACTGACTGTCAAAAGCTCCAACCCTACTGTCACCGACCAGTTTAGCCATGAAAGCCAGCCGATGACATATCCTGCGGAAGGCGAAATGTATTTGGTTGCATACGTTTGATACGAACCTGCATCCGGCAAGGAAACTGCCAATTCTCCAAGACAAAGCATTGTCAAATACATGACAAGTCCGCCGAACAAGTAAGCAACAAGCGCTCCCCCCGGCCCCGCTTCATGGATTGTGTACCCTGAGCCTAAAAACAATCCTGTTCCGATGACGCCTCCAAGTGCGATCATAAATAAGTGCCTGCTTTTCAACTCCCGTTTTAACCCATGTGATGGTTGCATATACCTTCCTCCCCTTTGTTATCGTTTTTATGTAAGCGCTTTATATTTAATAAAGCCCTTCCCCCTTTTTATTAATTAAGAATATTTTTAGTTATTCTAATATTAACATTATCCAAGAGAAAAACGCAAAAAGTTTTTTAGTAGAATATTTAAAAATGATGATGAATCTTTATAAATTCGTTTTTATAAATATTTTAAAAAAATTTATATATGAATGAATATGCTTTCTTTATCTGAAAAAGCATAAAAAACCCGCTCCTCGATGAATAAAAACTCAAAGAGGAGCGGATTTCCTTGCGTAGCACAATAATTGTTGTCGTTTTTACGCCTCCACTTTCGGTTCGGTCGTTACGTATGTTCCTGCGAGAAAGTCGTGAATCGCCCGTTTATCTTCACGAGCCGCAACCATAATCGCACTGACTAAGAAGGCAATTCCTAGCGTAAGCCCATAAATAAGGTAGGCGACAAAGGAGCGCAAAAACATCGCGCCAACGCCAAGTTTCTCCCCGTTTACCTTCACGATGCGAATGCCGACGATTTTCTTCCCTACTGTATACCCTGACCACGCCACCGGAATCAGCCACATGTATAGCATATTCATGAGCGAAGTGAACCAATTTCCTTCTGCCTTGCCAGTAACGAAATAACCAATAATGCTTAACGGAATACCGATAATAAGACCGTCTAAAAAACTCGCAAGAAATCGTTTCCAAAAGCCAGCTGGTTTTGTCACCAAGCTGTATTCCCCCTTTCCGATATATTACTACTACTATATGCTTTACAAATACACCTCATTCGAACACAAACTGCGCTACTCGAGCTCTTTTTCTAATTTTCCAAGCAACATGAGCCAATACATCCGAAAATCTGCTCGAAGCGACCAAAACGGATGACCGAACGTCGCTGGCTTATTCCCTTCGATGAAAAAGTGGCTAATCCAAGCAAACGAATACGCTACTATCGGAGCGGCTAATATCCACCAAGCGTTCCCCGTCACAAGTGCTGTGATAAGAAAAATAAACACAAAACTAGTCCCAATAAAATGCCAAATCCTCGTAGCTCGCTTGCTGTGTTGCGATAAATAAAACGGCCAAAACTCTTCATAGTTCTTAAACTCCATTGACATCCCTCCAAATTTAAGCGCTTTCATTTTTTATTCTACCTACTCAAAAAAATTCCTTTTTTACATTTCTATGCATTCATACCTAAAAAAATTGCGGTCATTCGTCTAAACGATGACCGCGATTTTTCGGTAAACAATGAGTCTTCACCGTATCCTTTCTTATTGATCATTCCGCTCACTTAGTTGAAGGGAGATTGTCATGCTTTTACCGTTACGTAAAATGTGGAGTTGGACGGTTTCGCCAACTTTTGTATTCGTATATAAGTACTTTCTTAACTCGCTGACGTTGTTAACGGTTGTATCGTTAATCGCTGTAATCACATCTTTCGCTTGCAGCCCTGCTTTGGCAGCTGGCGAAGATGGCTCGACCGCTGTGACAACGACTCCATTCGTTTCATTTTCTGGCAATCCAAGTTGTTCAAAACGAACGTCTGCTGGAATTTCACTGACGTCTCGCAATCCGACCCCAAGGTACGGACGCTTAATTTTTCCGTATTGCATCAACTGCTCAATAATCGGTTTCGCGTCTTGGATTGGAATCGCAAATCCTAACCCTTCTACTCCCTCTTGGGCAATTTTTAAACTATTAATCCCGATAACTTGTCCAGCACTATTAATCAACGCACCGCCACTATTACCAGGGTTAATGGCGGCATCGGTTTGAATGACATTCAACTCCCATTCTCCTGCCGATGTCGAAACAGGAATCGTTCGTTTGCCACTGACAATTCCTTCTGTTACGGTGCGCGACAAATCTAAGCCGAGCGGATTGCCAATTGCCGCGACTGGCTCACCGATACGAAGCGAAGACGAATCGCCGAAGCTAGCGACTTTTTTTACGTATTTCCCATCGACTTTTAATACGGCTAAGTCCGTTAACGGATCGGCGCCAACAACCGTTGCTGCTACGCGTTCTCCTTTACTTAGCGATACTTCCACTTTATTTGCCCCTTCAATGACGTGATTGTTCGTAACGATGTAGGCACTATTCCCTTCTTTTTTAAAAATAACGCCTGAGCCAGTCCCGGCTTCTTGCTCGGAAGAAGAGCCAGAGAAAAAGTCTGTTTGTTTTTGAATGTTGACAACCCCAACGACCGCGTCTGACACTTGATTGATAGCATCAATCATGTTGTTGGCTGTGCTAGCCGTTTGTTGGAGCGATAGCGCATTTTCGGTCGTTTCTTGTTTTGCTTCTGTTGACACAGTTTCCGTTTGTTTCACACCTGTCGGTAGCACCCCTAAATACGGCGCAGCATAGAGCGTCACCCCACTTCCGATTACTGCCCCGATGATGGAAGCAGATAAAACAGAGAAAAACCCTCGCTTTTTCACTGGTGGTGTCGTGTACTCATACGGTGTCATGTTCATCACTATTCCCCCTCGTTGAATTTCTCTAGTCTTAGTGTAAAAAAGAAAAGTGAAAATATGGTGAAAGCAAACCCGTTCTTTTAAACCTCCTTGACAAATCAACAAACAATTGTTAATATACCTTATGGGGTATGTAGAATGGAGGGATGTATTCAACGACATGGAATTAATAATTGCTGTAGTTGTTAGTACAATCATATACCAGCTGTATATACGATACGTGCCAGTTTGCGGCGTTTCCATGATTTCAAAGACACAACTATCTAATATAAAACATGTTGCTGTCATTGACTTGCGTGAATATAACGAGGCAACGGCACTCCCTGTTCCGACGGCAATTCCTTTGCCGTTATCGTACATCAAGCGCAATTACCATCAAATTCCTTATAAAGATGTTATTTTGATTACATCTGATGCGATTACGACAAATTTAGGGGTGCGCAAATTGAAGCGGTACGGCTTTCGAATAAAGGGAGTATGTTGCTTAGAAATGAAACCAACAATAAAAACAGCATAAATTCTGTGGGAGGGGCTACGTGATGAAAAAAATTGTTATCGTCGGCGGAGTTGCAGGGGGAGCTACCGCCGCAGCGCGTTTGCGCCGGTTAAGCGAAAAATACGACATCGTCATGTTTGAACGCGGAGAATATATTTCTTTCGCCAATTGCGGATTGCCGTATTATATCGGGGAAGTCATTACCGACCGCAAAAAATTATTAGTGCAGACAGTCGAAGGCATGTCCAAACGGTTTAAGCTGGATATTCGTAATTTTAGCGAAGTGACCGCCATTCATCGCGACCGAAAAACAGTTTCTGTCAAGCGCGTCTTGACAGGAGAAGAGTACGAAGAAACGTACGATGTACTCATTTTATCCCCTGGCGCAAAGCCAATCGTGCCGCCAATTCCAGGCATTGAAACAGCCGAAACG
Organism: Anoxybacillus sp. J5B_2022; assembly: GCF_026847645.1. GTDB lineage: Bacteria > Bacillota > Bacilli > Bacillales > Anoxybacillaceae > Anoxybacteroides. The sequence continues at coordinate 7,828 of NZ_JAPSMC010000024.1, read as the reverse complement.
CTCTTTACACTTCGCAACGTACCAGATACAGATAAAATTAAAGCATACGTCGATGAACAACAACCAAAACACGCGGTCGTCATCGGCGGTGGATTTATCGGCGTTGAAATGGCGGAAAACTTAGCCGAGCGCGGGGTAAACGTCACGCTCATCGAACGGGCAAATCAAGTAATGCCGCCAATCGACTACGAAATGGCAGCGATTGTGCATACTCACATGAAAGAGCACGGGATTCAACTTATGTTAGAAGATGGGGTGCAATCGTTTGAAAATAACGGTCGCCGCATCGTCTTAACGAGCGGGCAAGTGATTGATACCGATATGATTATTTTAGCGATCGGAGTACAGCCAGAAAGCCAATTAGCAAAAGATGCCGGGCTTGAATTAGGTATCCGCGGGACAATTAAAGTGAATGAGCATTTACAAACGTCCGACCCAAGCATTTACGCGATTGGCGATGCGATTGAAGTGAAAAACTACATTCACGGCTTTGAGACATTCGTCCCGCTCGCATGGCCAGCAAACCGGCAAGGTCGCCTTGTCGCTGACCATATTCATGGAATCGACGTGAAATATAACGGCACGCTCGGAACGGCAATTGCGAAAGTGTTTGATTTAACAGTTGCCGTTACAGGAAATAATGAAAAAACGTTAAAACAGCTCGGCGTTCCGTACGAAGTCGTACACATTCACCCAATGAGCCATGCAAGCTATTATCCAAACGCCCAACAAATGACGCTAAAGCTCATTTTCGATAAACAAACAGGAAAAATTTACGGGGCACAGGCGGTTGGAAAAGATGGGGTGGACAAACGCATTGACGTCATTGCTACTGCTATTAAAGGCGGGTTAACTGTCCGCGAGTTGCCAGATTTAGAACTTGCTTACGCACCGCCGTTCTCCTCGGCGAAAGACCCAGTAAACATGGCTGGGTACGTGGCATCGAACATCATGGACGGGATTGAGACGGTACAATGGCACGAAATTGATGACATCGTTGCCAATGGCGGATTCCTCGTCGATGTCCGCACCCCACTAGAAGTGGCACGTGGCGCTATCGATGGGTCTGTCAATATTCCGCTCGACGAACTTCGCGAACGATTGCACGAATTACCGAGCGACCAACCGATTTATGTCACTTGCCAAGTCGGGCTGCGCGGCTATTTAGCCACTCGTATTTTGCAAGAAAACGGATTTGTCGCGAAAAACTTAGATGGCGGATATAAATTATATTCCTCGGTATTTGGCGCGAAATAAAAAGATGTCTTAACCATAAAAACGGCCTGCTCTTCTTTGTAGAGCAGGTCGTTTTTTAAATCGTCCATTGGTCGTGAACGATTCCGACTAAATACCACGTGTCTCCTTGTTTTTCAAATACAAGCCGTAAGCTTCGCCAATCCATTCCATTCGCCTGCTTATCAAAACCGGTAAAATGAAACTCGACAAATACGGCGTTCGGGTATACGTCATGAATGTTTTCTAACGTATTTCCTTTTCCGATAACTACGTTGTTTCCGATCATGTGCGGAGAAGCAAAATCGACGTCATACACAAATTTTTGAAAGTAGTCGCCAAACGTCATATCAATCGGCTGTCCGGAACCATCAAACGTACCAAAATGATAAATACGGTCGCTCTCCATTAAAGAAGGAAGTTCGTTCTTCTTAAAAACAACATCGCTGTCAATGTTTACATGACCATACGGACTAAAACGTACTCCCTTTTCTGGGTGAACGTATGTCGCTAATCGGTTCATGTCTTTCGCTTGAAGTGATGCTACAACATCTAGCGCTATATGCAACACATCCTTGTTCATTTGTTGTTCGGACGTTTTTTTCGTCAATTTTTCGTTTTCTTGTTTGAGCTCATGAATAGCTTTTTGCTGTTCTTCCACTTTCGTTTTTAACGCATTGATTTGCGCATCATCATTCGTCTTGTTCGTGCAGCCAGAAATAACGGTAACGAGAAAAGTACCGACAAGCAGCCATTTTCGTTTCATTTTTTCTCCCACCTTTTTATTCGTAAACGCTTTCGTTTTATGATATAGTGAAAGCAACTCATTGTAAAGGAGCGATAAATATGTTCAACCTCCCACCTAAATTTTCTTCTCGCTGGTATTGGATTACTGGAGGTGTTTTTCTTTTATTATTCATTATGCTTCTATTATCGCGCTTTATGCTGCATATAGCGGTAGATGCAAAAAACGTTATCGCTTTTTTCATCGTTTCGTTTCTACTAGCTGTGATAGCTGGGGTCGGGGGCTTTTTTGGTGGAACAACTTATTTTACCGTTTCATTTTCCTTTTATGTTATTTCCATTATTTACTTACTCTTTCTTTCATGGACGCGAGCAAACGATGGCTGGAGCGACTTGACGAGCATCATTGCTTTTCTTTTTCTTGCAGGGATTGGGATGGTTGCTGGTGTTTTAGCGCAACTAGTTCGTATATTAATAAAGCGACAATGACACATATACAGTACGCCAAGAACGTTATTTTCAAATTTCTGTGAATCATTTATAATATGGATGGGAAACGATTATCCTCATCTGTTCTGCGCTACAATACCATCCCTTTCCTCAACCACTTACTCTACGCACTCGTTTCCCCATTTTTCAAAGGAAGGAGCGATCCATCACCATACGCTTTTCCATGGCTACTATCGTTTATTTTAGTAGAAGGGGGGATTTTCCTTGGAAGCGATATTGACACGAATTTTGGACAAGCTGCAAATTATTGAAAGTGAAGTAAGCGACATCAAAACGAACATGGCAACGAAACAAGAGCTCGAAGAAGTAAAGCAAAGCTTCACAAAAGAACTGGAAGACATTAAAGCCAATATGGCAACGAAACAAGAACTCGAAGAAGTGAAGCATAGTTTCACAAAAGAGCTCGAAGACATTAGGGCCAACATGGCAACGAAACAAGAGCTTGAAGAAGTAAAGCATAGTTTCACAAAAGAGCTCGAAGACATTAGGGCCAATATGGCAACGAAACAAGAGCTTGAAGAAGTAAAGCAAAGCTTCACAAAAGAACTGGAAGACATTAAAGCCAATATGGCAACGAAACAAGAACTTGAAGAAGTGAAGCATAGTTTTACAAAAGAACTGGAAGACATTAAAGCCAATATGGCAACGAAACAAGAACTTGAAGAAGTGAAGCATAGTTTCACAAAAGAGCTCGAAGACATTAGAGCTAACATGGCAACGAAACAAGAGCTCGAAGACATTAGAGCCAACATGGCAACGAAACAAGAGCTCGAAGACATTAGAGCCAACATGGCAACGAAACAAGAGCTCGAAGACATTAGAGTAAACATGGTCACGAAACAAGAGTTTATCTTTGTACAGCAAGCAGTGCTTGAGACGAATGAAATTGTTAAGAAAATAGAACAAAACATGGAGAAGCACGAACGAATTTTAGATCTTCTTTCTAGACGTTCGATTGAACATGAAGCAGCGATTTCTAGCATTCGTCTTATTAAGGCAACGTGAGCAAGGAGAGAGCGCCTCGCCTTGCTTTTCTTTAGCACGCACCGAAAGGAAGAGAAACGATGGAAATTTGTTATGAAATTATTGCTGAAACCGATGCTCACTATGTAAAAGATTTGTGCAACGAATTAATGGCGTATCAAAAATCGAAAGCAACGATGCATCCGGAATGGTTCGATAACATGTCGTTTGAAACGCGGATGATTCCGTCGCTTGAAAAAGCAAAGGCGAATTTTATCATTGTCGCAAAAGACGGCGACGAAATCGTTGGCTACGCCTATAGCAACATTTCACCGAAAACGGTCTATTCGAGCAATTTTGCCACCTTGCCGTGTGAAGCGTTTTTTGATTTTGCTTCTGTTTCAACCGATGACGTCGGCTGTCTGTCACAGTTTTATATAAAAGAAGCGTACCGCAATTATGGCATCGGCAGCGTATTGTTCGATAAGTCAATCGAGTGGCTCCGTTCTTTTTCAACGATTCAAGATATTTTTATTTTTGTTTCGAACGGAAATGACGATGCGCTTAAATTTTATACTCGCAAAGGATTTATTATCAGCCATCAAGTACTAGACGGGTTCATTACCGTCCTACGAAATACATAAACAAGGAGAGAGTGCTGTTTCTCTCCTTACTGCGATAGCGGTAGCTGTACCGTAAATTCCGCACCTTCCCCTAATTGGCTGCGAACAGAAATTTTTCCTCGATGCATCTTTACAATCTTGTCCGCAATCGCTAGACCAAGCCCACTGCCACCAACGGCACGGTTACGCGATTTATCTGCTTTGTAAAAACGTTCAAAAATACGTGATTGATCTTCCTCCGCAATGCCTGGACCATTGTCTGAAACGGTCACGATGGCGTTGTTGCCTTGTTGCTGAAGCTGAATTGTAATCGTCCCACCTTTTGGCGTAAACTTAATCGCATTATGAAGTAAGTTCAACCACACTTGGCTCAGCAAATCTTCATCTGCGGTAATAACTACTTTCTCAAGCGTTACACACATCTCAATCTCTTTTTCCATCCACTGCGGCTCACAATAGAGAATGAGCGATTGCAGCTGGGAGTCTAGGCGATACGATACCGGATGAAACGGGTATCTATCCGAATCTAGCATCGCTAGGCGCAGCAAATTATCGCTCAACTTCGATAGACGTACGCACTCCGTTTCAATAATGTCGAGATAATGCATTCGCTGTTCATGAGGCAAATGTTCGTTTTTTAACGCCCGAGCAAACCCACGAATCGACGTAAGCGGCGACCCAATTTCGTGCGAAACGTTCGAGATAAATTCTTGCCGCATTTCTTCCATCGCCCGCAAATTCGCTGCCATATCGTTAAGTCCGTCGACTAGTTCTGTAAATGGGTGGTTTCTCTCCCCCCAGTCCGCACGGAGGTTTACTTGAAAATCCCCTTTCGCGATTCGATTAATCGCATCCATTAAGTTTTGCCAAAACACTTTTTCACGTTTTCGTATAAACGGTCCAACGATGCTCATGCTGAGACCGAATAAAAAAAAGCCCGAGATCGATGTGATGATTTGTCGAACTAGCGGCTGCGGTTGCCAATCCAAACGGGCGTATATCGCTTCTGTAATAAAATATGCAGCAGTCCAAAAAAGGCTGAGCATCGCCATTACAGCAATGACCGTCAAAACGGATTTGAGCACAAACGAAAGTCGTTTCATTTGCATACCTCCAGCCGATAACCGAGCCCTCGAATCGTCCGAATGGTAAATACATGGCAATGAGCAAACCGCTCGCGCAGCCGCTTAATGTGCACATCGACCGTTCGTTCGTCCCCTTCGTAATCATAGCCCCAAATTTGTTCAATGAGTTCATCGCGAGTAAATGTTTTTCCAGGGTAGCTAGCCAGCTGAAAAAGTAGTTCAAATTCTTTTGGAGGCAAGGCAATATCTTCGTTCCCTAAACGGCATTCGTACGTCTTTCGATTTAAAAACAACTCGCCAATTTGCACCGTTTGCGATGTCGCAATTCGGTATCGTTTAAGCAGCGCTTTGACCCTAGCGACAAGTTCGAGCGGGTCAAACGGTTTGACAAGATAGTCATCTGCCCCTAATGCAAATCCTTTCACTTTTTGCGCTGTTTCTCCTTTTGCGGTCAACATTAAAATCGGCACATCATCATATTGCCGAAGTTCGCGGCATAACTCCCACCCGTCCATTTCAGGCATCATAATGTCCAATACGACTAAATCCACTTTGGTTGCATCAAGCACCGCTAATGCCTCTTTGCCCGTTGCTGCTTCGTGTATCGCAAACCCTTCAAGGCTTAAAAAATGCCCGACAAGTTCGCGAATATGGGCATCATCATCGACAATTAACACGTGTGGCATGCTTTTCCCCTTTCTTTTCCAAATCTATCTCCATTGTAGCGAATTTCCGGTCATCTGTCGCATTTGAATCTTGTATAGGAAAATATCGTGCACCGTTTCGGGCACGAGGCACGATACTATGCGCGACGCATATAGACGCGAACAGTAATAGGAGCAAAAACAGCAACAATGACCGCCGCTCCTAAAAGCGAAATCGCAAAATCCGAACTAATCGTTCCATGATTCGTCAACTCGCGAACAGCTGTAATCATGTGGGAAATCGGATTGATGTTCGCAAACCATTGCAGCCAATTAGGCATCGTCTTTACCGGCACGAACGCATTCGAAAGAAACATGAGCGGAAACAACGCCAGCATAGAAATTCCTTGTACGCTCGCCGCGTTGCGCGCGGTGACGCCAAAAAAAGCGAAAATCCAACTGACAGCCCATGCGCACCCGATGGCAAAAACAGCAGCGAACGCAACGCTCGTCATCCCTCCTTCCGGACGATACCCAATGACATACCCCATCGTAAAAGTAAGCACAGTAGCGATCGTATAGCGAACCGTATCAGCTAATAAAGCTCCTGCCAACGGCGCGATGCGAGCAATTGGCAAAGACTTAAACCGATCGAAGACGCCTTTGTCCATATCATCACGAAGCTGAACACCAGAGGCGACGGAAGCTCCTATTAACGTCTGCACAAGGATGCCTGGAATGATCATTGGCAAGTAGTTGTGCACATTTCCAGCGATCGCTCCACCGAAAATGTAGGTAAACATCAGGGTGAAAATGATCGGTTGGAACGTAACGTCAAATAATTGCTCTGGCGTACGCCGCACTTTTAATAAACTTCGATACGCCATTGTGAATGTTTGTTGTACTGTTTGCCGAAAACTTGTATAGTTTTTTAATTCGCGGTTCACTGTATGATTCATTCGCTTTCCTCCCCTTTTACTCCATGGCCTGTAATTGCTAAAAAAACTTCGTCTAGCGTTGGTTTTTGTACACTTAATTCCGCCAGTTGAATGTTTGCTTCGCGGAGTGCAATGAGTAAATCGGTCACTCGGTCAGCATCCGCCATCGGTGCCGTAATTTTTCCTGTATCCGATGATACGTTGGCACGGGCGCTCAACACACGTTCTACAGTTTGGCGTGCCATTTCTACATGTTGCGGGTTGTCAATTTTTAATTGCAGCGATGAATGGCCAATCGACGTTTTTAGTTCATCTGCTGTTCCTTCTGCCACGACACGGCCACGGTCGATCACAGCGATGCGATCGGCGAGTTCGTCTGCTTCTTGTAAATATTGCGTCGTCAACAATACCGTGGAGCCCATGCCCACTAACCGACGAATCGTGTCCCACATTTGATTGCGTGTTCGTGGATCGAGTCCTGTCGTCGGCTCGTCAAGGAAAATGAGCGGCGGCTGAGCAATTAAGCTCGCGGCAAGATCCAACCGACGCCGCATACCGCCTGAAAAATGCTTAAGCGGTCGTTTCGCCGCTTCGGTCAAACTAAACTCTTCTAACAGTTCCATTGCTTTACGCCGAGCCTCGGTGCGACTCAGCCCAAGCAAGCGAGAAAAAATGATTAAGTTTTCTAGTGCGGTAAGCGATTCGTCTACTGAGGCATATTGCCCGGTGACCCCAATCAATTGCCGCACAATTTGCGGCTCTTGGGCTACGTCATAACCAAAAATGCGTGCGGAACCTCCATCTGGCCGCAACAACGTCGCGAGCATCTTAACCGTCGTCGTTTTTCCCGCCCCGTTCGGTCCAAGCACACCGTAAATCGTACCGGCGCGAACGTGTAAATCAACGCCATCGACCGCACGATTGTCACCAAATATTTTCACAAGCCCTTTCGCTTCAATCGCCCAATCGCTATTTAATCTCTGCATCGTTCTTTCCTCCCTATTACTTCATGCAAGGTGATCATAACATGCTTTTATGAACGGAATATGAACAAAAAACCTGCTTTAGCAGCAGGCTCGAACATTTTC